>CAYQWD010000181.1:0-5977 GCA_964420955.1 uncultured Paludibacter sp.
TTGTTCAGCCCCACGTCCGCCTGTTGGCTGGTAACTGAAACGGATTTCCCATGTTCCGGCAGGAATCGGCGGTGTTTCCATGGTAAAATCATACATACCTTTCAGATATATTTCATCACCCTGATAGTCCAAATAACCACCATAAGCATTTAAATAACAGAAACGGGTTGATTCGCTACAGCTAAGCCTTTCGATATATCCGGGAGGAAAGACCCATGAACGACATTTTGCCGGATTGTAATAGCGCATGTTGTTATTGGTAAGTTCAGGGAAGAATGAAGCTGCATCCATACGTAAACGTTTGCTCGAAAGTTCTCCGGCAACATTTTTATCGTAAATAAGTATATTATCTATTTCATGATAAACTCCATTAATTGCATCGTTATCCCTGTTGGTTTGCACTATTCTGATTGCTTTTCCGGTTTCTGAAGACTTGTTTATCAGATTTGATTCACCCGATGAGCGTTCCTTTTTTATTTCGATAAGCGTTCCGGGACACATAGTTTCAATATATTCATACATATCGAAAGTCTTTATCATGTGGTCGGTATCATAATCGTCTATAAATTTAGTGTAAGTTAGTTTTTTGTTGATTAGATGATAAGCCACGAATTTATTCAGCGAATTTCGGGGATCGGTAAAATCTGTAACATTTGCATCTGAAGCATTTTCGTTGTAAACATGCTTTTTGGCAAAGTTTATCAAATCATCAAGATTATTTATACCGTATTTTGTCTTGTAGGTTTCATCGCTTTCGAGCAAAACTGTGTAACCGTATTTTCTCGAAACCGGCAATTCATCCTTCGAACCTCCTCCCTGTATCCAGGTTACATCAATGTAACTGTAATTTTTGGGGTCGTAAGTGTCATCGCGCGTTAACAGCAATTTTTTCCAAAGTTCGGTTTTGAGCAACGCTGCATAGAAAATTTTAAATTTATTATTAGCCGCAATAGCCTGTACAATATTCAAGGTAGAGGGATTGAGTACTTCATCAATAACATGAAGTATTCCGTTGCTTACTTTTACATCCTTCAGTATTATGGATGAAGTAGTATTTACGGTGTAAAAAAGTTTATTGTTAACGGTTTTCGATGAAGTAGCCACAAATCTTTCGCTCATAGTTAGATAGGGCATAAGTCCATCAATAAATTCTTCAGTGCTTACAATGTAACCTTTAATTATATGGTCATAAACTATTTTCTTTAAAGTATCAAGTTTAAATTCCTTCATCGATGTTTTGCCGTTTGCAGCATAAAACTTTTTCATGGCTGAGTTATCAGGTGCAAACAATGTATATTCGCCATAAGCATTGAGCAATCCCATAACCTGAGTTGTATCAAGCATTTTTCTAAATTCTGAGAAAGTATCGGGGCGGTTTTCAATATATTCACCCATCATTTCCTCTGTGGTTGTGGTTATGGTCAGCGGTTCGTCTAAACAAGCAGTAAATGCCAAAGCAATAGCTAAAATTCCGGCTATTTTTTTTAGTCGGTATATTGCATTTTTAGTTTGTGTATGATAAAAATTGATTTCCATATTGCTTTTTTGTTAATTATTTCATAAAATCTGAATTTTCATAAAATGGATTCTGAGTAAGTTTGAGATTCATTTCAAGTTCATTTTTTAAAACAGGAAAATACAATCCGTCGATAACAGACATTTTTCTGATTTGCATATTGTCGCCGGTAAGTTTGGGGCTTACATAAGCGAGCATAACCGCCGGATCGTTGTATCTTCGAACTAATCGCATCAGATCGAACCAGCGTTTTCCTTCAAACATAAGTTCGCGCTGACGCTCGCGGAGTACAAGTTTTTCCATATCGTTCTGGTTATTGTAGGTTACAAATTGCAATGAATCAGCAGTGATGTTCGAACGAAGGTATGTTATATTAACCATTCTGAGTGCTTCCTGAAGATCATTTGAATTTCTGTTGAGTTGTACCAGCGCTTCGGCACGCATTAGTAAAACATCTGCAAGCCGGTAAACCACCCAATTTACAGTAGTTGAAGCTGGTCTGAATTTTGGAGAAAAAGTTTCATCGGCATTTTCAATGTTTTGTGCAAGGGCATATTTATATATCGGATAACCATCGCCCATATCTACAGCGCCGATAAATAGTTTTTCGCGCAGGTCTTTTGTGCTTTCCTTAATAGCGGAAGCAGCATAATTGAACGGACTGAACTGACCTTTTTTTGCAAGATAAGCCGGAAAGCTGAACTCTCCGTATTGTCGGTTTTCAAATCCGTAAAAATTATTTACTGTGTTGTTATATTGTACATCTTTATTGTATTGCAGTTCGAAAATACTTTCTGTGGAATTGCCACTGTAAAATACCGATGTGAGTAATTTATCGCTGCTTACAATTTCAAGCGTTGGATCTTTTATAATTTTATCGCACATTTCAACACATTTTGCATATTGCTGATCCCATAAATAAACATCAGCCAAAATGGCTCTGACTGCATTCAGTGTTATTCTGCCTTTGTTGTAAGCGCCTTTTCCATAGTCGGCACGCACAAACTGAAGCGCTTTTGTCAGGTCGGAAATAATTTGATCGAGCACTTCGCGTTCGGATGATTTGGCAATGCTGTAATCCTGCGTGTCGCTCACACTTGGTTTCAGTATTAAAGGAATATCGCGAAATGCGCGCACCAGATAGAAATATGACAATGCCCTGATAGTAAGCGCTTCTGATTCATAAGTGCGCAATTTGCTTAGCGTAAAATTCTGATCTCGTTCCAATACAGCGGGAGCAAAGTGCAAAAAAGTGTTGCAATAATTTATAACAGCATAAAATGCTCCCCAGTTTGCATAAGAATTTGTAGGAGTTAAGTTGACGTTAAGTATTCGTAACAAATCAGTTCTTATACTGTTTCCCTGTACCACATTGTCCGAGCGAATTTCACCCCAAACTATCATACGCTCAAGATACGCATCGAGTAACATTCCCCTGTAACACGATGATAAAACTGCCGTAGCCTGCGATTCGGTTTGCCAGAAATCCTCCAGTACAATTTCGTTTTCAGGTCTCAAATCAAGCCAATCGGTACATGAACTTATAATCAGTACCAGACTTAGTGAAAATATTTTAATGGTGGTTTTCATGCACTAATTTTTATAAAGTTTGAAAGTTTTTTGTTTCGGGTTTCGGGTTTATTTTATTCTTTGCTGTATTTCTTAATTCTTTATTCTTTGCTCTTTTGTCTTTTGTCTTTGCTCTTTGTTCTTTTGTCTTTGCTCTTTGCTCTTTGTTCTTTGTTCTTTTGTCTTTGCTCTCATGTCCCTCTTTAGGGGGTTACAATCCTACAGTCAATCCAAAGGTTATATCTTTCGAACGTGGAGTTTGTCCCCAATCTTTACTCACACCAAGTGATCCATAACTCACTTCAGGATCGACACCTGTGTATTTTGTAATGACAAAAAGGTTGTTAATAGTCAGATATAAATTTACTTTATCAATTTTATATCGTTTCAATTTATCTTTGGGTACGGCATAGTTGAATGTAAGATATTTAAACCTTATAAATGAGCCGTTTTCGACAAAACGATCACTTCCAAGCCAGTTGTAACCATAATTGTAAAGCGCTCGCGGTATCACAGTTTCATCGCCATCCTTGCGCCATCGCCAGTTGGTGGCAATACTTTGGTTGTTGGTTGAGTACATGTTTTCGGCAAACATACGTGCTGCATTCACTATTTTATTACCCACACGATAATTGAAAAATGCTGTTACCGACAAATTTCCATATCTGAAAGTGGGTCCCATTCCTCCGTTAAACAATGGATTTGAGTTTCCAAGATAAACAATATCCAAATCATCGATATTGCCATCGTGATTAATATCCTGGTATTTTGCATCACCACCCCTGAATTCGTAAGGAGAACCTCCGTTTTTCTTGTTATAGTTAAAATACATAGGAAGCGGTTCGCCGTTTTCATCTAATATTACATTCCCTTTTTTGTTCCGGGCTACAGGAGCATCTTCCTGTGTTTCGGGTTTATATTTGTCATATTTGTACACTCCAAGGTAACGAAAACCATAAATAGATCCGAATGAATTTCCTTCCTGAATACGTGTTAAATATGTCCCGTTTTCATAGTCATATTCACTGTTGTAAGTATTTAATATTGATTTTTTCAGCTCAACAATGCGATTAACGGAGTTGGCTATATTAAACCGAAAATCGATGCTGAATTTCTTGTTATCGTAAAGTCGGTTGCCGTACAGATTTACTTCCCAACCGTTATTATCCATTGAACCTGCATTTTGATACGACAATATTGAAAATCCTGAAGAATTTGGTATTCCAACATTCGGAAAAAGCAAATCTTTGGTTCTTTTCTGATAAAAATTCAAATCGAGCATTAGTTTATCATTGAAAAGTCCGAGATCGAGTCCGTAATTAAACGATGTGGTTGTTTCCCAACGCAAATTATCGAGCCTGATTGAAACCGGACGTTGTGATGTTAAATCAATATAACTGCCAAAATCGCCATAGCGGCTGAAATGCAGATATTCATAATTCGGCTGATTTCCGGCAACTCCCCAACCTGGGCGGAAGGCAAGTGTACTGAGCCAACCGCGTGTCTGTTCCATAAATGGTTCATCGGACATAATCCATTTAAGTGAAATTCCCGGAAAATTTCCGAATTTCATGCCATTTCCGAATTTTGTGCTTCCATCGCGCCGCAATGTTGCCGAAACTATGTATCGCGATTTATATGAATAATGCATACGTGCCATCATTCCCATAGAGCGCCAATGTGCACGGCTTGTGAAGTTTGCTGCCAGATATCCCGGAGTTGAAGGATCGTTGCCATGCAGAGAAGGCATACCAAACGAAACTATTCCCTGAAAAGTTGATCGTCCTTCGGTGGTTTGAAATGACCCGTAAAGTAAAAGATTGTGATCTTTATTTTCGATTTTTGGTATCCATGAGATATTATTATCGGTCTGAATTGTCAGTGATTCGTTATCACCGCCTTCGCTGCGGTTAAAGTGATGGCTTTGCCATGAATCGGTTAAAACTTCGGCAGGCAAAAATTTTGTGGATTTATCATTATTGATGTCAAACGAAACATACATGCTGTAACGCAACATTTGAACATCAGGGTCCAGTAAATCATATTGTAACCTGAATGTAGGCAAAATTCTAAAGTTTTTAATGTCATTTTTGGCAAGCAAAGCTAATGCCACCGGATTGACCAAAAACTTCTGATCCCAGTTCAGTCTTGAACCTGAAAGAATCTGATAGTATTCATTCGAGTTTTCTCCTTCAAGATTTTGTTTGTAAATGCTCACATTCGGCATTTTTTTGTAGGCAATTCCCAGAATGGATAAATCTTCGTTCGGACTGTCGCCATTGCCAAAATCGAAATTGTAGTTTCGTTTATTGTTCGAATAAGTAAATGAAAGTTCAGAAGTAAATTTTAATCTGTCAGAAACTCTATAATCGAGAAATGCGCGCGAAGACATACGGCTGTATTTTTGACCGATAATGGTTCCGTTCTGATTCAGAAAGCCGCCCGAAATTCTGAAAGTAGCTCTTTCTCCACCGCCCGAAAGTGTTAGATAATGGTCGTTGATATTTCCGATTTGCGATACAGTTTTTACCCAATCCGTATTATTGTTAAAGTTTTCGTATTCGGTGAAAGATTTATCGTAATTGTATTCATCAAAGTTCGATGCATTTTCATCCTGTTGCGGGTTGAAAAATTCCTGTTTCATCAGCATGGTATAATCATCGCCATTCAGCATTTTTCGTCCGCGTGGCTGTACAGTACCTGTGTATCGATATGAATATTCCACTCGTGTTGGTCCGGTATATCCTTTTTTGGTAGTAATCATTATCACACCATTTGCACCTTTCGAACCCCAAACAGCCGAAGCTGCGGCATCTTTCAATACTGTAATTTCAAGAATATCATCGGGATTAATGCTGAGCAGATTGGCATATTGTTCCTGATTGGAATTGG
>CAYQWD010000182.1:0-5968 GCA_964420955.1 uncultured Paludibacter sp.
AAATTTCGGAGAAAGCCGTTTATTTTGAACCTTTTTATCTGGTAAATGTAAAAATTGGAGCATTTACATATATCGGAAAACATTCATATATTACCAATACAGAATTTGGAAAATTTTGTTCAGTGGGTCCTAAATTAACTTCGGGACCGGGCATTCATCCTGTTAATGGAATCAGTACATCGCCTGTTTTTTTTTCAAAAAACTCGCATGTGGGTTTAAATCTCTCTACCGAAAACAAAATTATCGAATCAAAAAAAGTTATTATTGGCAATGATGTTTTCATTGGTGCAAATGTTACTATATTGGATGGAGTAACCATTGGGAACGGTGCTATTATAGGCGCCGGCGCTGTGGTTACAAAAAATGTACCTGCTTATGCAATAATTGGCGGTGTGCCTGCAACGATTAAAAAATACCGGTTTAGCAAAGAAATAATTGAAAAACTGGAAATATTAAAATGGTGGGATTTCGATATTGACAAATTAAAACTCGTTGAAAAATACTTTTTCGACATAAATTTGTTCTTAGAAAAATGTGAAGAATTTAATCCAAATATCAAATAAAAAAAAATGAAAACTTATCTTAATCGCTATTTGAGAAAAATTAATCTCGAGTTGATTTCCTATCCTCCACACGATGTTTTACGGCGTTTTCATTTAATCAGAATGCTTGATATAAATGTGTTGTTCGATATTGGAGCCAATATTGGACAATACGCTACTGAAATAAGGTACAATGGTTATAAAGGGAGGATATTATCTTTCGAGCCTATAAAAGAAGTGTACGAAGCGCTTAAAATAAATGCATTAAAAGATAGCAGTTGGTTTGTTTTTAATCATGCCTTAGGCAACAAGGATGAAAAAAATATAATCAATATTGCAGGAAATTCCTACAGTAGTTCATTACTTAACATGTTGCCAAGTCATTTAAATAGCGCTCCCCAATCGAAATATATTGCCAGGCAGGAAATAGAGGTTAAAACCCTTGATTCAATTTACAATTCGTTATGTTCAGCTAATGACAATGTAATGCTGAAAATTGACACACAAGGTTATGAGAAAAATGTAATTGATGGCGCCAAAACATCACTCTGTCATGTAAAAGCTTTGCAGCTCGAAATGTCAATACAACAGCTTTACGAAAGTGAATTGCTAATGTGCGAAATGATAAAATATCTCGACGAGAGAGGCTATGAATTGTTTTCATTAGAGAACGGATATTCTGACTGCAATACAAAAAAACTTATGCAAGTGGATGGAATTTTTGTAAGAAAAGGTTTGATATAGTTCATATTTGTTTTCTGCTTCTTGAATTTTATGTTGCTTCTATCTGAATAATTTATTCTGACAGTAATTTTTTAATTTTCAGGATTTTTTTTTCTGCGGTCTAAAAAAAAATGTAATTTCCAAAGTCAATTTTTGCTGTAATGAATTTTATTTTTGAATACATTCTGTCCAGATTTTCACCCAAAAGCAGAATCAGAAAACAGCTTGCTGAGGCATATAGAGTTTTAAAAAAATTTCCAAAATCTGAATACTCAAAATCTTTTTTAAAATCAATTTTTAAAAAATTTTTCTTTGGTCATAACTCAGTGAAATATGAGTCATTAATAGGCGAAGCTTGGATTAATACAGAAATGAATTTTAATGAGAAAGTGATTGAAATTGATGATATGATTTTTGAAAGTGATTTTTCCTTTAAAAGCGAATTTGTCGATATTTTTCTTTCTTCCACAATGCATTTTCGTGATTTTAAAACAGATAAACAGAAAGTGGCACGTGAAATTCTGAAGATATTAAGTGTGGAAGGCTCGTATGAAAATGAAAATGTAAAATTAAAAAAAGGCGATGTGGTGATTGATGCAGGTGCAAATATGGGACTTTTTTCAATATTTGCTCAAAGAAAAGGTGCAAAAAAAGTATTCGCATTTGAACCTCAAAGAGAAGCTATTAGCATCCTCGAAAAAAATATTCAACATAATAAAATTGAATCGAAAGTTGATATAATTCCTCTTGGCCTAAGTGATTCAAATATCATTATAAATCTGAACTATTCCGGCGATGGTCATTCTTCGGGCAGTATAATAATGCACAATGATAAAGCTGGTTCTGAGAAAATTGAATGTGTTACGCTTGATTCGTGGGTGAAAAATAACAAAATCGAAAAAATTGATTTTATTAAAGCTGATATTGAAGGAGCCGAGAGAAATATGCTTATGGGAGCAACAGAAACGCTACGTAAGTTTCAGCCGCGACTGGCAATCTGCATTTATCATTTACCTGACGATCCTGAGGTTATTTCAACTTTGATAAAAAAAGCAAATCCGGCTTACTGCATTGAAAAAACATCGCATAAAATTTTTGCTTACGTTCCTTGACAAAAAGTATTTATTAAACTCCAAAGTACAGGACAAAAATTTATATATATATGATTTTGAAGAAAATAGAACGCTGATATACGCTGATTAAACGGATTTTAATCTCGCCTTTGGCTTGATGATTTCAGTTACTTATCTTAATTCAATTTTGTTTGCAAGGTATAATCCGTTTGATCTTCGATACCGAACGACCGCTATTTTGCGGTCTGTCGGGTAAATTCTAAAACTCATTAAACTGATTTTTTGAAAACATACCCCAATTGCACACTTATAGCAGTAGTTATTACATCAAACAAAAGGTAGTAAGCTTTATATTCCTTTATGTAGCGCAACATCGAAATAAATGCCTTCCATTCAAGTTTCTGCATAGTTTTGTTGTCAACTGCGGCAAGTTTAACAGGTAAAACATTTTTCCATTTTCTGAAAAAAACCTTGTTGTTGGTAAGCCATTCGGCTTCGAAAGAACCTAACGATAAGTGTTCCACTAAAATATCGGGTACAATAATTACATCGTAGCCAGCCTGATAAACCTGCATCGAAAAATCCAAATCGTAAAAATGAAAAGCCGGCGTATAGCTTGTGGTGTCGAATCTTATTTTCTCAAAAACTTCACGACGGGCACAAATCCACATTCCATCAACGGCGATAACATTTTCGGGATTGTTGATTGTTTGCCAAACTTTTTGTTTGTTCCCGTGTTTTAAGTCTGTTTGAATTATATTAAAAGCATTATATTCCGGAATTGACCATAGATTGTGGGTTTTTCGAAGTATTTTACAGCCTGCACAGGCAATAATTCCCCAGTTTTTGTTCCGGATGAAATAATCAGAAACTATTTGACCCCAATTTTGTGTGTGGAAAAGTAAATCATCGTGCATGAAACAAAGAAACGGATATTTTGAACGGGATAACCCCACATCATAAGCTTGGAAAATTGTATATTCTTTACGGGAGTTATCAACATGTACAAGTTCATATTCAATACCAATAGTTTCCTGAATATTATTCAAAAACCAATCAGGAAGTATCTTTAAGCGTGAACAAATTATAATAGATATCATTTTTGTATAGTATATTTGTTTTTATTGAGAATGAAAATTGCAAAAGTAAATAAATTTTAAAAAAGATGGAGTAAACCATTACAAATCTGAAAGTAATATTTTTATTTCAAATCTAAATATCTTATCTTTGCTCAGCAAGTTTTAGCTAAATTAACGCTAATAAATAAATTGCATACACGAAAAAAAAAGTTGAACCATTTCTAAATCGTTTTCAATGAAAATTTTAATCACAGGTATAGCCGGTTTACTTGGATCAAGAATGGCTGATTGGTTTTTGAAAAAATATCCCACCTTTAAAATTGTAGGAATCGATGATTTAAGCGGAGGTTATTTGGATAATATTCCACCTGAAGTAATGTTTTACAGGATGGATGTGAAAAATGCAGATGATCTGTGTAGAATTTTTCAAACCGAAAAGCCTGATTATGTTTATCATTTTGCTGCTTATGCCGCCGAGGGTTTATCGCCCTTTATCAGGTCTTTCAATTATCAGAACAATTTAGTGGCAACTGCATGTGTCGTTAACGAATGTATAAGACATAATGTAAAACGGCTTATTTTTACATCATCAATGTCTGTTTATGGTAGAGGAGAAGGTGGAGTATTTCACGAGGAAATGAAACGAAATCCAATTGACCCTTATGGAGTGGCCAAAGCTGCCTGTGAACAGGATATTGAAATTGCATTTGAACAGCATGGTCTCGATTATTGTATCATACGTCCGCATAATATGTATGGTATTAACCAAAATATCTGGGATAAATACCGTAATGTGCTTGGTATTTGGATGTATTATTTGTTAAATGGAGAAGCCATTACAATTTTTGGAGATGGCACACAAAAACGTGCGTTCAGTTATATTGATGATTCACTTGAACCAATGTGGAATGCAGCAATAAGTCCCGAAGCATCGGCACAGATCATTAATTTAGGAGGAATTCATGAATACTCAATTAATGAAGCAGCAGAAACTTTACTGCAAATAGCAGGAGGTGGAGAAAAAATATTTCTTGAAGCAAGACATGAGGTACATTATGCTGTGCCAACATTTCAGAAGTCGGTTGATTTATTAAGTTTCGACCACAAAACAAATTTGAAAGAAGGACTCGAAAAAATGTGGGAATGGGCTAAATTGCAACCTGTAAGAGAAAGGTTTGTATGGACAGTTTATGAGTTGGATAAAGGTATTTATTCATTTTGGAAATAATGTTTAATCTCAAGTTTAAATTATTATTTTATTTGTACCTTTTTGATTTTTTTTTACACATTTTCTGTTTGTTAATGTTCGTAATATGTATTCGTTATAACCAATAATACCCTAATAATGAACAGCCTTTTTTCTTTAAATAATATTAAACCGTTAGTTTCTGTAATAATTCCATCCTATAACAGAATTAATACCATAGGACTTACTATTGATTCAATATTAAATCAGAAATGTAGTTTTAATTATGAGATAGTTATTGGCGATGATAAGAGCGATGAAAAAGTTCGGGGTTTTTTACGTTCGTATCAACAAAGATTTCCTGAAATTATCAGACTCATTTTACATGAAGAGAATGTCGGTCTTGGTGCAAACTGGGCTCATTGTGTGAAGCAATGCAGAGGGAAGTATGTGGCAAATTGCGACGATGATGATTACTGGCATAATCCCCAAAAACTACAACTTCAGGTTGATTTTCTTGAAAATAATCCGGACTATGGAGTATGTCATACCAATTTCAGAAATTATTACCAAAAAACAGGAAAATTTATTGAAGAAAAAGTTAACGAAATAACATATGATTTGCCAATGCATATTGCAATTTTCAAGGGGAAATTCCGGTTTTGTAATTCAACAGTAATGTATAGAAAAGCGCTAATAGATAAATATATAAAACTCGATGATTACATACAAAACAAGTTCAATTTGCAGGATTGGATGACGCTTTTGATATTAGGAAAATATACATCATTTCATTGTTTGTCAATTTCAACTACAACGCTCAGAATTGATAATAATTCGATAACCCGTCCGAAAACTTTTGCAGCGCTTGAAAAGAGAATGAAAGTGGAAGAGGAATGTTATAAATATGTTTGTAGTGTATTTCCCGAAGATTTGGAATATAGCGAGATTGAATACAGAAAATTTACTTATAACATTTTTCTTAATCATGCTTATTTATATTGCGATTTTAGACAGGCAGAAAAATATGCTATTGAACTGAAAAATGCAGGTCGTTCAGGATTAAAGATTTTTTTTACAAAAAATAGATTTTTGTTTTATATATATTCAAAATGGTTTGTTTGGACACAGAATTATAAGTGTTAATTTAATTTCACAAAAATGTTTTCAGTCATAATTCCGGTTTATAATAAAGCAGCTTATATCCAGAAAGCAGTTTATTCTGTTCTGAGTCAAACTTTTCAGGAGTTTGAAGTTATTATAATAAACGATGGCTCAACCGATAATACAAAGAAAGTTATTACTGAACTGCTTAACGAAATTGCGGTTAATATTCCGCATCAGTCTGAAAAAATCCGCTTAATC
>CAYQWD010000183.1:0-5964 GCA_964420955.1 uncultured Paludibacter sp.
GTTTTTGAAATGGCTGATGGTTCGGCATTAATTTCTGAAAAAGGAAAACCAATTTACAGTTTTTACGGATACCAAACCGTTGACGGAAACAATGTTTTCGCCACAACGGATGAAGTACAGGCAGTGGCTCTGAAAACATCTTCCGGAAAATTTTTCAGAGCCGGCGATATTCATTTTGTCGACCAGAATAAAGATGGAGTAATCGATGACCGCGACCGTGTAAATCTGGGATCAGCTGAACCACTGCTGTTTGGTCGTGTTTATACTTCGTTCGATTATAAAAACTTCGGATTGTTTGTAAATTTTGGATATTCATACGGAAACTTGATGTACAATGCTGTTCGTCGGAACATGGAATCGATGAGCGATTTTACAAATCAGCTTTCTTCGGTAAACAAACGCTGGATGAGCGAAGGTCAGATTACAAACATCCCCCGTGCCGAATTTGGCGATCCGATGGGCAACAATCGTTTCTCCGATCGCTGGATTGAAAATGCTTCGTTCCTGAAACTGAAAGAAATTTCGCTCAGCTATAAAATCAATTTTTTGGAAGGAACAACCGTGTTCCTCTCAGCCGAAAATATTTTTACACTCACTGAATATCTCGGGCTCGATCCCGAAACCATGTACTCTTATGATGCATCATTGCGCGGCTTCGATTATGCAAAAATTCCGCTGCCACGTTCATTCAAATTAGGTTTTAATGTCAAATTATAATGGTTTAGTTTATGAAAAAAACATTATATTTCCTCCCAGTTTTGTTTTTTGGTATTTTTTTTACAGCCTGCGACGATTTTTTTAATCCCGACACTTCAGATATTTTACTCGAGAAGGATTATATTGGCGATTATACTGAATTATATTCAGGTTATATGGGACTTGCAGCTTCACTGCAAAGTGTGGCTGATAATGCATCGTTCCTCGAAGGTTTACGGGGCGAATTACTGGAACCAACAACAAATGCAACCCGCGAAATGTGGGATGTGTATAATTATGCAGATATGAACGGAAACATATTTGCCAGCCCGAAGGGTTATTACAACATCATTATCAATGCCAACGATTATCTGTACCATGTATTCAAATATCGCAAAAAAGACTCTACATCAGTGTCAAAAGCAGTTTTCGAAGGACTTGTGGGCGGGGCACTGCGTTACAAAGCCTGGGCTTATCTGCAAATTGCCAAAATTTATGGCGAAGGAATTTATTTTGACGACCCTGTAACTTCGTACGGAGGATTGGATAAATATCCGGTTTTACAATTCGACGAACTTATTTCAAAATGTATTGACCTGATAGAAACTGGCATGAACGGCGTAAACGGCAAAGGTAACGTATTGTGGTCTTCGGAGCTGTTTCCCGGACAGGGAGCATCTCCAACTTCACTGTCGTGGGACAAAATTTGTCCACCTACAGAGTGCCTGCTGGCTGAACTTTATCTTTATAAAAATGATTTTGAAAAGGTAAAAGACAATTGTATCGCTTTGATAAAACGCGGAGGCGAAAATGAAGCTTCTTATCAACTTAATTTGAGTGAATATAATGGCGAGTGGAAAAACTTTGGTTATGTTTACACGCGTAAAGAGCATATTTGTTTGCAGTTTTTCGATTATTCATTGCATCAAACAAATCGTTACATTGATTATTATTCAAATACTTATCCCAATAAGTATTATTTGCGACCAACTCAGGTAGCCATGAACAGGTTCGAAAGTCAAACCATGTCAGGAATTTTGAACGATAAATATCGTGGTTCTGGAGTTACTTACAAATTTGTTAATGGTAATTGGGTGTTATATAAATTTCTGCAGGCTAACCTAAATTCCGACAATATTTATCGCAACGATGTACCAATTTCTATTTATCGTGCCGGAGAATTGCATTTGTTTTTAGTGGAAGCATTGGTTGGTCTGGGCAGATTTCAGGAAGCATTGGCTTTTTTTAATGATGGCATTGGTTCCTATTATAATTCAACGCAAGGAAAATTTAATCCGCCATTTTCAGAATATCCAAAAAGTTTATATCGCACTTCTTCTACCAGCGAAATGGCAAATCGTGGTGTGAGAGGCAGAGTTGGTGTCGATCCGGTTGGGACATTTGCACTTGTTCCCGGAACCGCACTTGACACACTAAAGTATATACTGAAACTGGATTCTCTTATTGTAGAGGAAACATTGCTCGAACTTGCGGGCGAAGGCAAAGGTCTGTATGCAATGAACCGAATGGCTCGCCGCTGGAGCGCCAATGCAGATAAAAGCTGGGCTAACCGGTGGATGAGTACAGAAGCTGCAGGCTTGTGGGGAACTAAAGTGCAAAACGACTGGGCTGAAAAAATTGCCGGAAAATATACCAATGGTGAGGGTGTAAAAGTCAGATCATTACTTAAATCGGATTTGAAAAACTGGTTTATTCAGTATCCTGTAAGAGAATAAAAATTTCAATAATTTATATCTACAGAAATTTTTCAGTTAATATACATTTATACTGAAAAATGTATATCCTTCTCTAAAATGGCAAGAAGTGATTTGAGATTATAAGGCAAAGATGAGGCTGTTCCAAAATGAGATTTGAAAAATATCTTTTTTAATTTGTAAGTAAAATTTTGAACGATTAGTCGCCAAGTCGCTATGACACGAAGATAAACACTTTTGTGGCTTTGTGTCGTAGCGAATTTGCGTTCAAAATTAAAATTTTTCAACGTGTTACTTACAATTTAAAACTTCACAAAATTGTAAATGGACTTTTAAGACACACTCTTTTTTTCCAGTAAAACAAGCTTAATCCGGCTACCAATATTGAAATAATCAACATTTCCATTGATCCCAGATATAAACTGAATCTTTCGGGCTCCGAAACTCTCATATTGGTGTCCGAATCAATGTGCATACTGCCAAACATCACCACCATCCAACCAAAATGCAGCGCCTATGAGTATCCAATGTGTCCGGTTTTAAGAATCAAAATATTTCTTACAAAACCCACAAAAAATAAGGTTATCAAAGTTGTGAATCCGATAAATCCGCGATCATTAAAAATCCACATGTAAAACACGTAGTGTGATAAAGAAAAAAACACAGCTACTGCTATTGCTGCAATTAAGGGTTTAATTTTTACTTTGTTAACCAATTCATTCAGCAATATTGCTCCTAAAACAATCTCTTCGTTAAGTATATAAAACACATCGTGGTAATAGTCTCTCCAGTTTGTGAATTTTATCTGAACATTATGCCTCTCGGCAATGTAATTCATAATCAAAAAAGCAGAAATAATTATTATTCCGGCGAGCAATACTGATTTTCCAATCGTTTTTAAATCCTGTCTTAATCCGGCATATCGAAGAAAATCCTTCTTCCGAATGAGATAGCTAAAGAAAAGAATCAATAAAGTGCCTATTGAGGAATTCCACCAACCACCAAAGTAATAGTATGAAAATAATAAATATGATAATACTAAAAGTAAAAACAATATTTTTTTATTCAGTCTGAATGTCATATCGGCGGGAAAAGTTTTTTTTGAAATTACCTATGAATTGAAACAAAAGCCTGCTGCAGTTTACAGGATTTCCGGACATTGGAATTTTTTTTTAAAAGTTTTTGAGTTTTATTCCAAATCCCTTTTTAGCATAATCATGTGTTTTAACTGTATGCCATTTTCAAATATCGGTTCAGGAAAATTATCGATAAAAAATCTGTGCTTTATTTCGTACATTTCAAAACCGGATTTCTGATACAGATATAATTGTTTGATTCCTGCATCTCCGGTACCAATTATTATCGTTTTAAAACCTTTTTCTCCGGCAATATTTACAGCATCTTTCAACAAACGCCGACCTATTCCCTGCCCCTGAAAAGCTGCATCTACCGCGATATTTTTTATTTCAACCGTATCGCTGTTTATTGTTTGCAATGCAAAAACTGCAATCATTTTATTGTCGCGTTCAAGTACGTAAAGGTCTGTGAGGTGAATATATTTATTGATTGATTCAATAGTTTCATCGGCAAGCAACAATAAATCATAAGGAATTTTCTCATCCTTTTCCATTAATCTGATCATGATAAACTAATTATGGGTTTGGAACTTCAAAAATCGAACCTATACGTTTGTAATGCACCTTTTCATAATATCCATCAACATCGGACATTACATAAACTGTCTGTTTCGGATAATCGCTGTATATACATTCCATAAGTTTTTTGCCGATATCCTTTCCTCTGTAAGCCGGTTTTACCAGCAAATCGCACACATAAATATAAACGCCAAAATCATCCAGCGAGCGTGAATATCCGCATAAAACATCTTTATCATAAGCAACATACGTAACAGATGTTACCAAAGCTGTTTTATATTTCTCAGCAAGCGCTTCGCTGGCATAATCCCAGCCTTCTTCCGCGGCAATCATATTCATCAAATTGCTTTCGTCGGCAGTTTTGTTGTATTTTCTAATGTTCATTTTGAATTTCGAAAATAGATTTGTACAGGTGATTGTATGTATGTCGCTTTATCTTATGTTTGAGAAAGGAACGGCGCTTGACGACCTTGGCTGATTTTACACTTCTTTAAAGTTGATAGACTCATAACAGCTAATTTGGCAAACCGCAAGTTAGCTGTAGTCGTTACTGATTACTTTTTCGGCAGTGAGCGCCTGCTACTGCAAGCCAAACCAGACCCGCATGTTTTTGTTAACTCACGGTTTGCGAAGTTTGCAGGTCGTGCATTTTATCTTTCCGCTATTACTAACATTTCAAAGTCATCTGTTTTCAATTTGTCTTCGCGAGAAAAAGCTCCAAGCGTTGCTCCAAAAATCTCAATTTTTGTGAATCCCAAAGTTTTTAACAACCAGACTATTTCAGCTGGAACATAATATCTTTCGTTACATTCGAGTTCTATTTCTACTCCGTTGTCGTCCACTACTTTTGTAACGTTATAATCTCTGAATGTCATTAAATCAAAATTCTTGCTGTCGTAAGTTGCATTACCTTCAACAACTCCCTCTGCGTGAAAATCATTTATCGAGTGAAACAATGGAAATAAGCCATTCAGTGTAGTGAATATAAACTTTGACCTATCCTTTAACGATTGAGAAACATTTTTAAGAATTTCGTAATTCATTTCGTCTGTTTCCATCAAAGGGAAACCACCTTCGCACATCATTATTGCAACATCAAATTGTTTTTCGAAAGGCAAATTTCGTGCATCGTGTTTAAAAAAATTAATCTGAACGCCGTTTTGTTTCGCCTTTTTCCTTGCTTTCTCAAGTAAGGATTCTGATAAATCAATTCCGGTCATTGAATAACCTCTTTTTGACAATTCAATGGAATGACGACCCGTTCCACACCCTATGTCAATTATTTTTAGTGTTTTATTGTAATCTATTTCTTTCTCAATAAAATCACATTCACCAATAGTTCCCTGTGCAAAAGATTCATTATCGTATTTTTCACCGTAATTTTCGAATAATGTTTCGTACCATTGTTTTTTTTTCATTTCCTTCTCCATTTAAATAGTTAATTCTATTGTTGTGTGTTTTTCTTGTTTGACGGTGTTGTTTGCGAAAATGTGCCGTAAGGGATTGGACACAACATTCCTGTCTGTCGTTATAAAAAGCCGATGCATGGCAGAAACATTCAAATAATCACTTTCACCCCAATGTTTTATACGTGATGTTGGGTGCTGGTGTTTTATTTTTCTTTCATGAACCTTATTGTCATTGTTCTTAACTTTCCAACAACCAGTCTTATCACTTCCGATACGCACTATATAACCATTTCAAATAGTTCATCAACACTTGGTAATAAGGTGATATTTTTTCCAAACGCCTTATTGATAAATGATTCTAAGTTGTATAATTGATTCTTTTTCATACTACAAAGATAAATTTTTTTGCTATAAATTGAATTGTCAAGGTTTCAAACATTAAAATTTTATCAATTCTGCATTTTGTTTTTAAGTGTGAGTGCTAACATG
>CAYQWD010000184.1:0-5952 GCA_964420955.1 uncultured Paludibacter sp.
ATCTAAAGAAGAGAGAAAACTCATTCAACTTATTTTTTGTCGGTCAGTAGTGATTTTTTTTAATATTTATCCGCATTACAACCTCAAAATTCAAGTATGTGCCCAAAATTATTTTACAATAATACTCACAATGGACATGCCTGTGAATAACCTCTCAAGAAGTGCAGGCATATTAGGGGGATGATGGGAGGTTGCAAAACTGAACACAGCAGGAGTTTCCTCCATTAATAAATATGATGGTACAATGAAATTCTCACGGAGTTTCAATTCAATACATTTCCTGTGTTCATTATGTTCAATAGTCCGCTATAAATTTATTAATGTGAGCGCAAAATCGTTAAGATGCATACACACAAGGAAAACTTTTATGTTTTCCTCTTTGCGTCCTATATTTATAAATCAGGCTATTCGTATGTTGTAAAAAATTTAAAAACTTTGCATCCTTCGCGTTGAGTATTTAAATTATTCATTTAGATATAATAATAGTTTCAATACATAACAACCATATTTAATGCACATTGTATTATTTTATAACGATCCATTGTATATAGTAACCGTGGTTTTGTTCAGGACACACCTCAGGTCAGATGGACTGTTGCAAAATGTTATAAACTCAACTTTCGCAAGTAATTAATTGCCTGATAAACTGATGTTTAAAAATTAACAATGTTTGATAATCAAATGGTTATATAAACCAGAGCTTTGTCAAATTTTTATCGCTTGACCTCTCCCCTAACCCCTCTCTCAACCTCTATCCCCCTTCGGGGACTTTCTCCCTAAGGAGAAAGAAAATGGAAAAAAGGATTTTGGAGAGGGGAACAAGTCAGTGCAAGTAATAATGTTTGTGCGTTGTTTTAATTATTTGATTTATAGTATGATAAACATGCGAAAGTTGAGTTAAAAACTAATTTAGAGCTCATTTAATAAAGATTAAATTTTTATAACTCCGTAAGTAATGTGCTAATTTAAAAAGGTACAAAAAGCATGATATTGCGTCTGTAGTATGTGTAACTTTTTTTAAATTTTAAAAAAATGAAAATCAAATCAAATCGTATTTTCACAATTCTACTTTTTATTTTTACAGCCAAGAGTGGTTTCTCACAATCGAATGATTATAAAATTTGGTATGATAAACCTGCTCAGGTTTGGACTGAAGCTTTGCCGCTTGGAAATGGCAGACTTGGAGCCATGGTTTTCGGAAATCCGGCAATAGAGCAAATTCAACTTAATGAAGAAAATATCTGGGCAGGGCAACCAAACAATAACGCAAATCCGCTCGGATTAGAATATATCCCTAAGGTTCGTGAGTTGGTTTTTGCCGGTAAATATGTAGAAGCCCAAGACCTTGCCACCGAAAAGGTTATGTCGCAAACAAACCACGGAATGCCTTACCAGACTTTCGGCGATTTGCGCATTGCATTTCCCGGTCATGCACGTTATTCCGATTATTACCGCGACCTGAATCTCGATTCGGCACGTACAACCGTTCGTTACAGGGTTGATGGAGTTACTTACACGCGTGAAACTTTCACTTCGTTTACCGATCAGGTGGTAATTATGAAATTATCTGCATCAAAAAAGAAAAAAATCACTTTTAACGCACAGCTTACTTCGCCGCAGCAGGATGTTTTTATTGCTTCAGAAGGCAATGAAGTTTCTCTGAGCGGGATAACTTCTACCCACGAAAGACTTAGAGGGCTGGTGAAATTCAATGGCAGGCTTACCGCAAAAATCAAAGGCGGAAAAATGCTCTCGAAAGATGGAATTTTATCAGTAGAAAATGCCGATGAGGCAATTCTTTATGTGTCCATCGCAACCAATTTTGTAAATTACAAAGATATTTCTGCCAACGAAGTTGAACGCGCCAAAAATTATCTTGCAAATGCGCTAAAAGTTGATTATGCAAAGGCTGTTCGCTCGCATACCGCTTTTTTTCATCAGTTTATGAAACGTTCTTCCCTCGATTTAGGTCCGAATTTATCAACTGAAACCACCGATAAACGCATCGAAAAATTTGCAGAAACCAACGATGCACACTTAGTAGCAACTTATTATAAATTCGGCCGCTATTTGCTAATATGTTCTTCACAACATGGAGGACAGGCGGCTAATTTGCAGGGAATCTGGAACGATAAAATGTTTCCATCGTGGGATAGCAAATATACTGTGAATATAAATCTGGAAATGAATTACTGGCCTTCGGAAGTTACAAATCTGACTGAATTAAACGAGCCTCTTTTCCGTTTGATAAAAGAAGTAAGTGAATCGGGCGCAGAAACTGCAAGAATAATGTATGGTGTCGATGGTTGGGTACTGCATCATAATACAGACATTTGGCGAATTACAGGGCCTGTTGATCGTGCGTCATCGGGAATGTGGCCTACTGGTGGAGCTTGGCTTGTAAGTCATTTATGGGAACATTATTTACATACCGGAAATGTTGATTTTTTACGCTCGGTTTATCCTGTCATTAAAAAAGCAGCAGTATTTTTCGATCAGGTAATGGTTATCGAACCCGAAAACAAATGGTTGGTGGTAGCTCCATCCAATTCGCCTGAAAATGCTCACTCCATAAGTAAGCGAAAATCAACAACTGCTGCGGGTGTAACAATGGACAATCAGCTTGTTTCTAATCTTTTCAATATAGTAATTGATTGTTCAAAAATACTGAATGTTGATGCTGAATTTGCTGCAAAATTAAAACTAAACCTTGCCAAAATGGCACCCATGCAAATTGGCAAATGGGGACAATTGCAGGAATGGATGCACGATTGGGATGATCCTAAAGACCAGCATCGCCATGTATCGCATCTTTGGGGTTTGTATCCTGGCAATCAGATATCGCCATTTCGCACACCCGAATTGTTCGATGCTGCCCGCACTTCGCTTATTGCCCGAGGCGATCCTTCAACAGGTTGGAGTATGGGTTGGAAAGTGTGTCTGTGGGCGCGCCTGCTCGATGGCGACCATGCATACAAGTTGATAACCGATCAACTAACACTCGTACGCAATGAACCCAAACGTGGCGGTACTTATCCTAACCTTTTCGATGCGCATCCACCTTTTCAAATTGATGGAAATTTTGGATGTACTGCCGGCATAGCCGAAATGCTAATGCAAAGTCATGATGGTTTTATTTATCTTTTACCAGCATTGCCTTCTGTTTGGAAAAATGGAGAAATAAAAGGATTGATTGCTCGCGGTGGCTTTGAATTGGATATAAAATGGAGCGAAGGAAAATTGGAAAAAGTGCGTATTTATTCACACAAAGGTGGAATATGCAGACTTCGCTCACTTACAGAACTGCACGGAAATAGTTTGGCTGTAGCTAAAAGTGAAAATCCAAATCCGTTATTTCAAATATATCCCACTCCAAAACCTATTATTAACCCAAATGTAAAACTGAATCCGGTTGTATTGAAAAAAAGTTTTCTTTACGATTTGAAAACAGAGAAAGGCAAAGAGTATATAATTACCCCAAAAGGGGAACAGAAATAATAACCTGATGCTAAATCGGGAAAATATCATTATTTAGTTCTAAAAATTATAATATCAAACAATGAAGAAACTTCTATTTATCGTATTTTTATCAACGACAGTTCTGGCAACGGCACAAAACAGAAAATTAAAACTTCCGTGGGACAATGGAAAACTAAAAGTAAGCAACAACAGTCGATATTTGCAACACGAAAACGGCGAGCCGTTTTTTTGGCTGGGAGAAACAGGCTGGTTATTACCACAGCGAACTGACAGGGATGAAGTTGATTTTTATCTTTCGCAATGTGCAAAAAACGGCTATAATGTTGTACAGGTTCAAACTATAAATGATGTTCCGGCTTTTAATAAATATGGTCAATCATCAATGCCCGATGGTTGGGACTTTAAAAATATTAATAAAAAAGGCGTTTATGGATATTGGGATCACATGGATTACATAATTAAGGAAGCGGAAAAAAGAGGAATTTATATCGGCATGGTTTGTATCTGGGGCGGACTTGTTCAATCAGGCTTAATGGATGTGAAACAGGCACAGATATATGGAAAATTTCTTGCCGAACGTTACAAAAACTCGCCAAATATTATCTGGTTTATTGGCGGAGATATTCGCGGTGATGTAAAAACAGAAGTTTGGGAAGCGCTTGCACTTGCAATACGCTCAGTCGATAAAAATCACATTATGACTTATCATCCCCGAGGACGCACCTGTTCATCTACATGGTTTAACAATGCTGCTTGGCTCGATTTCAACATGTATCAGAGTGGACATCGTCGTTATGGTCAGCGAAAAGGCGATGGCGATTATACAATTGCCGAGAATACTGAAGAAGATAACTGGCGTTATGTGGATAAAGCACTTGCTATGACTCCTTTGAAACCGGTAATTGATGGTGAACCTTCTTACGAGGACATTCCGCAGGGATTGCACGATTTTAACGAAGTACGCTGGAAGGATTTTGATGTGCGCCGCTATGCTTACTGGTCGGTATTTGCAGGAGCATTTGGACATACTTATGGACACAATTCTATCATGCAGTTTTATCGTCCGGGCGTTCCTGTTGCTTATGGCGCAAAACGTGCATGGTACGATTGCATGGAAGATCCCGGCTTTGTGCAAATGAAATATATCAAAAAACTGATGCTTGCGTTTCCGTTTTTCGAACGCATTCCAGATCAAAGCATTATTGCCGGACAAAATGGAGAGCGTTACGACCGTTTAATCGCTACCCGTGGAAACGATTATTTGTTAGTTTACAATTACAGCGGACGTACCATGCAAATTGATTTATCAAAAATCAGTGGCGCAAAGAAAAAATGCTGGTGGTATAATCCCAAGAACGGTGAAGTACAATTTATTGGAGAATTTGACGGTGGAAAAACCGTTGATTTTGCACTCGATGTGGCTTATAATGCAGGAAATGACAGGGTGTTGATAGCGGTGGATGGCACGAAAAATTATGTAGAAAACTTGCTTAAAAAAAATGAATAGAATATTCTGAAATAAATTATTTATTCAAATAATTCAAAAAATTGATTGAAGACAGATAAATCGTTTTCGCCATTTTTTGCTGAAACAATATAGTTCATTCATTCAAAAGTTGAATGAATAAATAACCGAAATAAATTTCGATTATTTATTTTTATAACATTATTGTGTTTGTTTTATTTTGAATATATTTTATTTAAAGATAATAATAAAAGTAAGTGTTCATAAATGGATTATATTAATTGAAACACTCAAAATGATTTAACCGGATAGCACCAAACAGGCTTAAAACCTGTTTGGTGTTATGTATAGTATATACTAATTGAGAACACCCACTTAGATTTATCATTCTAATAAGGATTACAAAGGACGCTGAATGCGTCCTTTTTTTAGTTAAAAACAAAATAAACGAATGTAATACTAAATATTATTAGTATTATTGCAAAATAAAAGTAAATATATGCCTATGAAACAAAACATAATGTCAAATCCAACTATCTAACTCGCTTAAAATTAATGTATTAATTAAATTATTAAACCAAAAAGTTTATTATATTATGAACATGAAAAACCTGAAAAAAATCATTTTGTTATTTTTTATCACCACAGGAATAGCAAATATTCAAGCAAGAGCTAATTTTCCTTCATCTGAAGGCAAAGCCGGTATAACAACGGAAGCTGAATTTCAACAAAATCAGAAAACTATAACAGGAACAGTAGTTGACGAAAAGGGAGAAGTAATTATTGGCGCCAATGTTATTGTTCCCGGAACAAGTACCGGAACAATAACAAACGTATCAGGAAAATTTGAATTGACCGTTCCCGCCGATTGCAAAACGATTCGTGTAAGTTATTTGGGCTACGAAACTCAAAATGTTATTTTATCATCTCAGCGCAATTACAACATCAGCTTGGAGCCCGAAAGCAAAGGACTCGATGAAGTAGTTGTAATTGGTTACGGTACGGTA
>CAYQWD010000185.1:0-253 GCA_964420955.1 uncultured Paludibacter sp.
TTCTATTTTTTGTCATGTACCAAGTTTTTTTACAACAAATTTACAATAAGGTATCAAATATATAATATAATGAACAAGTTTTTGCAAACATATATATTTAAGCCATTAGCGGGTAAATGGTTATCCGGAATTTCTGTTTTACTTTTCTGGACAATCGCATTTGTAGCGCTTCCGGCTCTTTCAGGATGGTTTTTGGCGGCTTCTACCGTAGCTTTTATAACAGCAAACACATTATTTGCATACTTAATTCCAT
>CAYQWD010000185.1:263-3640 GCA_964420955.1 uncultured Paludibacter sp.
AATCCGGCTGTTAACATTAATGCGTACTGCAAGCCGCTATTTCGAACGGGTCGAAAATCATAAAACCACATTAAAAACCCAACGAATGTTACAACTTGCCATTTTTAAGTCGGTTTCGCAATTACCTTATTTTATTAAGCAGTCAAAAAACAACTCAAAAATTCTTGAAAACAGCACACATGGAATAGATTTACTGCTGAATTATATTTTGTTATGGTTGCTTCCGTTTGCTACGTTTGTTATAACTATCGTTCTATATTTTATTTTTCTTTCAGTGTTTTCTTTCCCCGTAGCTTTTGAATTTTTGCTTTCATCGTCATTTTTATTGTTTTTTGTTCCACAGTTCATTTTTTTTCGAAATAAGTTATTATATGCACGACTCAAAAAAGCGCGCGAGGAAAACAATCAGATTCTCATTCAAAGTTTTAGAGGACGTATCGAAATTACAAAATACAATATGGAAGACAAAGCTATTGAAGAGCACCATACAAGAATGATTCAGATTGAAAAACTCGAAAAAAAACTGCAAATAAATTCTTTTACATTGCAATCGATAATTGGTTTGGGATTCAGCATTGTGGCAGTTATTGTACTTTGGAGTACATCAAAAATTGCTTTCGATCCGGCTTTGTCCATTGGAATTTTCTTTGGTGTTTTAGCTCAATCCGAACTTGCTGAAATGCTTTTTGCAGGAAAATCTGAAAAAAATTCGGTAGCTCATCATCTCAATGATTTGTCTGTTTTAATATCACAAGACGAAAAAAATCTTCCCGAAGTAAATATTGATACTGTTTTTTCAAGCTTACAAATAAGAAATTTTATGGCTCAGGTGCCCGAAACAAATATTCAAACCAAAGCACTAACATTGGAGATAAAAAAAGGCGATTGGATAGCAATTTATGGTGAAACCGGCAAAGGTAAAACCACTTTTTTAGACAGTCTGTTTTATCCTGAATACCATCGCAGTGGTTCTTTATGTTGGAACAACAAAACTGAAATTGCGCATTTACCAGTACCTGAATGTGTGTATGTAACCCAAAAGGCTCATTTACTAACCGGTACTTTACGTGAAAATTTCGAAGGTTTTCCGGATAATGAAATTGTTCAAGTATTGGAAACAGTTGATCTTACAAACTGGTTCAAAAATCTTAAAAATGGATTGGATACTTGGTTGGGCGAAAATGGTGAAGCTCTCAGTGGCGGCCAACGCAAAAAATTATTGCTTGCACAGGCATTGCTCAAAAAACCACAATTGCTTGTAGTAGATGAACCTACTGCAGGTATCAGTACTGAAAATGCTATTGAAATTTTCAAACAAATGAAAAAGAATATTCCAGATTTGACAATCCTTATGGCAACTCATTTACTGAATTTTGAAAAAGCAGTAGACAAAGTTGTAAGAATTTAGTCGGCGAAAAAATTATTTTTGATGCAGATTTATTTTCCAATTATTTATCACATAAAAAAAGGACTGTTCAATAAGAATAAACTAAACAGCCCTTTTTGCCAACCAACGTGAAAAAAATAATCGGAAATTTATCTATTTTTCTTTATAACTCTGTTCGTGAACACCAGCAACTGCCCTACCCGATGGATCGACCATATTTTTAAATGCCTTGTCCCATTCGAGGGCTATGGGTGTGCTACACGCTATTGAAGGTACTGATGGAACACAAATTGCAGCTGCTCGAGAAGGGAAATGTTCTTCAAAAATGGTTCGATAGTAATACTCTTCTTTACTAAGCGGAGGATTAACCGGAAAACGTTTGGCAACATCTTTCATTTGCTGGTCTGAAATCAGGCTTCCGGTCATTTCGCGCAATGTATCAATCCAGTTATAACCTACACCATCTGAAAATTGTTCTTTTTGTCGCCAAACAACACTTTGGGGCAAATAATCTTCAAATGCTTTTCGCAAAATCCATTTTTCCATTTTACCGTTTCTGGCCATTTTGTCTTTGGGGTTCAGGCGCATGGCAACATCCAGAAATTCCTTATCAAGAAAATGTACACGACCTTCAACACCCCATGAAGCAAGTGATTTATTAGCGCGTAAACAATCGTAAAGGTGCAATTTACTTAATTTTCTTACTGTTTCCCTGTGAAATTCTTCTTCATTCGGAGCTTTGTGAAAATAAAGATATCCACCAAAAATTTCATCAGCTCCTTCGCCTGAAAGTACCATTTTTACTCCCATCGATTTAATAAAGCGTGCAAGCAAATACATAGGTGTACTTGCTCTAATTGTTGTAACATCATAAGTTTCGATATGATAAATAACATCTCTTATCGCATCCAAACCCTCCTGTACGGTGTAAGTTATTTCGTGATGCACAGTCCCGATATGATCTGCCACTTTGCGGGCAGCAGCAAGGTCGGGCGAACCGTTTAACCCAATTGCAAAAGAATGTAACTGAGGCCACCATGCATCCTGCGTATTGCCCGATTCTATACGTTTTGCAGCAAATTTTTTGGCAATGGCAGAAATAACCGATGAATCAAGTCCTCCTGAAAGTAATACTCCGTATGGAACATCAGTCATTAACTGTCGCTCAACAGCTTTTTCAAGTGCTTGTCTTAACACATCAATATCCGAAATATTTTCTTTTACATTATCATAATCTGTCCATTCGCGTTTATACCATTTTTTCGGTTCTCCCTCAGCACTGTAAAAATACATCCCGGGTAAAAATTCTTCAATTTTAGTACAATGTCCCTCGATAGCTTTCAGTTCAGAGGCAACGTAATATGTTCCCTTTTCGTCCCAACCCTGATAAAGTGGAATAATCCCGATATGATCGCGACCAATTAAAAATGTTCTTTTATCAATATCGTATAACGCGAATGCAAAAATCCCGTTCAGTTCTTCCAAAAAATCAGCACCTTTATCGTTATATAAAGCAAGAATAACCTCACAATCAGATAAAGTAGTAAATTCATACTTTCCCTCGTATTTTTTTCGGATTTCTTTATGATTATAAATCTCACCATTTACTGCAAGGACAAGTTTTTTGTTTTTACTGTAAAGAGGTTGACCACCCGATACAGGATCGACGATAGCTAAACGTTCGTGGGCAAGGATAGCATTTTCACATGAGAAAACTCCTGACCAATCCGGTCCGCGATGACGTATTTTTTTCGAGAGTTGCAAAACCTGAGGACGTAGAACTTCCTCTTTTTGTTTTATATCAAATGCACATACAATTCCACACATTTCACATTAAATTAAAAATTAACAACACAGTATATATTTATTTATTTTTCAGCCACTTGTGAATATCTTCGGCAACTTTTCTTCCGGAGGCAATTGCCCTGACAACAAGACTTGCCCCTGTTGCCGCATCGCCGGTTACAAACACTCCCTGAACGTTACTCAT
>CAYQWD010000185.1:3669-5951 GCA_964420955.1 uncultured Paludibacter sp.
GAATTTAACTTCAAATTCCTCGAGCAAACCTTTATGAACCGGATGTACAAAACCAAGCGCAAGAAATACCAAATCAGCTTCAATAACTCCCTTTTTTCCTGTTGAATTCATAACAAAGCGCCCGGTGGCATCTTTCAACCATTCTACTTCCTCAACTATCACTTCTTTCACTGTTCCATTTTCTCCTTTAAATTCAATTGTATTTAAACTCCACTTACGTTCGCATCCTTCTTCGTGCGAACTGGATGTTTTGAGAATATTCGGATAAAAGGGCCATGGCGTGTCAGTATTTTTGCCAACAGGAGGTTTAGGTAAAATTTCAATCTGTGTTACTTTAACGGCACCCTGACGAACAGAAGTACCTACGCAATCGGAACCGGTATCACCACCGCCAATAACGAGTACTTTTTTATTTTTGGCATTGATAATGTCTTTTTCTAGAACATTTTCGTTCATTATGAGTTGATTTTGCTGCGTCAAAAATTCCATAGCAAAATGAATTCCTTTCAAATTTCTGCCTTTTGGATTAATATCGCGTGGTTGTCCTGCTCCGATTGCTATACATACTGCGTCATAATTTTTCAAAACCTCCAATCCTGAAATAGTTTTACCAATTTCAGTATTCGCTTTGAAAAAAATACCTTCATCATGTAATTGCCGAAGCCTACGGTCGATAATATTTTTATTTAGCTTAAAATTTGGAATTCCATATCTTAGTAATCCACCCAATTGACTGTCTTTTTCGAAAATTGTTATGTTATGCCCCTTTCGATTTAATTGCTGGGCAGCAGCTAAACCTGCAGGTCCGGAACCAATCACTGCAATTTTTTTATCTGTTCTGGTTTTTGGCAATCGAGGTTTTATCAAACCCTCGTTGAAAGCAATTTCTGTAACTGCACATTCATTTTCACGAATTGTAACCGAAGCTTCATGAAGCGCCAGAACACACGACTTTTCGCATGGCGCAGGACAAATACGACCTGTGAAGTCCGGAAAGTTATTTGTTTCGTGGAGATTATCAACTCCCTCCTGCCATTTACCTTTATAAATCAAATCCTGCCATTCGGGCATTTTATTTCCAAGCGGACAAGCCCAATGGCAAAATGGAATACCACAATCCATACATCTTGAAGCCTGCAATTTTCGGTCTTCGCGATTCAGTGTTTGTTCCACTTCACCAAAATCATAAATTCGTTCGTTTACTGGACGATAACCAGCTTCTTTGCGTGGTATCATCATAAATGCTTTTGGATTTCCCATATTGTTTAAAGAACCCCTCAATCCCTAAAAGGGAGTATCAGGCTCACATTTTTTGTTTATTTATTTTTTTAAAAAATTTATTGTTTCTCTCCAATTCACTAATTAACTCTTTAATCAATTTTTGAGAATTTTAATAATCCCTTTCTACCTGGGCAATTTTTTTGTTAATTGCTTCCATTTTTTCTTCCTGCAGTACTTTTTTATACTCTATTGGAATAACTTTAATGAATTTGTCAACATAATCTTTCCAGTTATCCAGAATTTTTCGAGCGATTTTGCTTCCTGTATATTTGTAATGTGACGAGATAAGACCAAACAATTCCCTATTATCAGCGCTTTCTTCAATCAGAGAAAGCTCCACCATTTCCATATTGCAGAAATAGTCGAAATTTCCGGCTTCGTCAAGCACATAAGCAACTCCGCCACTCATACCTGCAGCAAAGTTTCTTCCAGTTGGTCCGAGTACCACGGTTCTTCCTCCGGTCATATATTCGCAACAGTGGTCGCCTGCACCTTCAACTACTGCAATAGCTCCTGAATTGCGAACACAAAAACGCTCGCCTACAACTCCATTGATATATACCTCGCCCGAAGTTGCTCCGTAAAGTAATGTGTTTCCTGCAATAATATTTTTTTCAGGCTCATAAGTACTTTCTCGGGGCGCTACAACTACAATTTTACCACCTGAAAGCCCTTTTCCAAGGTAATCATTAGCTTCACCTTCAAGCTGAAAAAACACACCTTTGCTCAAAAAAGCGCCAAAACTCTGACCTGCAGAACCTTTGAAATATGCTCTGATAGTATCGGCAGGCAAACCGGCTTGTCCATATCTTTTTGCAATTTCGCCCGAAAGCATAGCCCCGGTAGTACGGTCAGTATTTTTAATATTGAGATTAAATTCAACAGGCATACACAAATCAAGAGCAGGTAGTGATTTACTTATAAGTTGATGATCAAGCACATTTTGAATTTTATGTTCTTGAACTTTTACTTGTTTAAGGGCGATTTTTTTAATTTTCCTG
>CAYQWD010000186.1:0-5949 GCA_964420955.1 uncultured Paludibacter sp.
ACTCCACTTGCTCCATCGTTTGCACCTGTTACGGGTTTATAGCGGTTTGCCTTGTCGGGGTCGTGATCGCACCACGGACGGCTATCCCAATGTGCACAGAGAAGTATTCTTTTGGATGATGCTGCATTGTAAACTCCAATAATATTCGATGCATTCAATACATCTCCATTGTATGCAGTGAGTTTTGCATTTTGAACATATACTTCAGCTCCATATTTTTTTAAAGTTTCAGCAAGATAAGAAGAACATTGAACATGGGCTAAAGTATTCGGAACCCTTGGTCCAAAATCAACCTGTTTTTGAATAAAAGCATAAGCCGAATCGACCGAAAACTGTATTGCAGAATGTGTAGGGGAATATTTTTCGGTTTCCTGTTCTGCTTTTTTGGGTATTTGTTTACATGCTTGCAACCCCAGAATAGCTATTATCATTAAAATTGCTTTTATCATGCTATTTTTCTTTAGTTTGTTATCAAGTATTCTATTTTGATTTTTTTGTTGAAAATAATAAATTGAAAAAAAACTGACTTTACATCGTAGAAGTTTTTTTTAAATATTGAACTTGCTATTTCTATTTTTCTTGTTTAACTGATAAAAAAATAGTTTTTTAAGGATAAATGACAGAAATAACCCAAAAAAGTAGTTGTATAACATATTTTTTTGTTTGCACACTTAAGAAAATTGCTGTTTCTTTGCTACTGTTAACTAAACAACACAATCTTTTTTATACCTTAAAAAAACTAATACCTTTAAACGCGGCACTTTGTGAAAAGTGCCGCGGTTTTTTTTCTTCTTGATTACTTGAAAAATTCCACCAATTTACAACTGTTTTATACTAAAAAATAAATTCTTTTTTACTTCAACACTTTCAGGACTTGGCCAGAGCAATAAATTTGTATACTCACCTGATTCAATTATATTTTTAACGCCCAATGCCTCAGCCGGGAAAAAAACAAGTGCATTAATTACTTCAAACAGTGATTCTGTATTAAAAAAATTAATATTTTCACGAATAATTGTGCTTACCGTTTCGGGATTTTCAGTTTTTAAATCCAGTATCGATGGGCGAATATCAAAAGATTCTACTTTACCTGATATTATTTCATCAATAGAAATTATATTATATCTGTCTGAATTTTTTTTAAGCTCTGCAGAAGTAGCTCTTTTATGCAGCGAAACTATACCCGGAGTAATTATACCGTTATAGAATGTAGTTTGTGAAATTTCAGCGTTACTTTCATTTAAAGGAATAAGTTTGCAGATTTTACCATCATCATCTTTCTCAATAATAGTGTTCAACAACAATTTTTTCTCAGAACACATGATTCGCTGGCTTAAAAACCGTTTCATTTATCCTGATTTTTTTTAAAGTTTTTGCGTGGAAAATGAGGCAACTTGGGTTTATTTTCGGCTATGGTATCTGCAACAACTGACTCATTTTGCCATTTTAATCTAAGCGCATCATGAACCGGCGGACTGTAGCTGTAAATTAAACTTAAACTGTCAACAACCGTTTTAATTCTTTTTTTAGGTTTATCAGTTGTTGAAATCAAACCTGAAATATTTTGAACTCTTAAACTTTTACGGGCTCTGAATCGCAAAGTGTAACGCCTCAACAAACTATCGGTAACAAGATTGGTTAATAAGCTATCGGTAATATTATTTTCGTAATTAACACGTAATACTGCCAATTCTTTAAACGTAGTATCAACAGGCGAACTGCGGTGCAAAAAAATCAGTTCAAATATATCGCCTGTAAAAAATTCATAACCGGAAATAATAAAGTCTATGTGATTAATATTTGAATCTTTCGTAAGCGTGAAGTGCCTCTGTTTATTCCAAATATCAAACTTTTTATCGGCACGCGCTACTGAATCATCAAACAATTTTTTCTGTTGTCGAATCAGACTATCTTCTAAGTTCAGTGTCAGAAGTACTTTCTGATAAATTTTATTGAATTTTTTGGGTTGATGTGTATACCACACAAGTGAAGAGTCAAATTGTGCTTTGGAAATTTTGTGTTTAGCTAGTAATGCGTTGTATAAATAAACATTTTCACGATCGTCAATAGTAGTCAGTCCTTGTATTGCCAAATATCCATCGAGTTTATGTAAATCAGCAAGAAAGTTAATCATTTGATGCTGGGTTAACACTTTTTCAGGTGCCCGATCGCATGAAACAGGCACAAAGAAAAACAAAATTAATGCTGTAAACAGCCAACTAACTTTGTACTTCCGATTTTTTGTCTTTCTTTGTTTCAAGACTTTCATTTAAATCTTTCCGGAAGAAAATGAGAATAATAGCAACAGACACAGTAATTGCTGAGTCGGCAATATTAAAAACAGGTCTAAAAAATACTGTTTCTCCAAAATCGTTTTTTATCAGGGGGAAATACAGCATATCTACTACTTTTCCATGCATAAATGAAGCATAACCGCCATCCTGGGGCAAAAATGTTGCAACCTGTCCGTAGCTATCGCTGAAAATTATACCATAAAATAGTGAATCGAAAATATTACCGGCTGCGCCTGCAAGTAAAAGTGAAACAGCCAGAATGAATCCATTGCGATATTGTTTTTTAATTAAAGTATGGATGTACCATACAAGGCCTGCAACAGCAATAATCCTGAAAATTGTAAGAAACACTTTGCTAAAAAATTCCATGCCAAAAGCCATCCCGTTGTTCTCAACAAAGCAAATCTGAAACCAGTTAAAAACATGTATGGCTTCGCCTAGTTCGAAATTCATTTTAATGTAAATTTTCGAAATTTGATCAATAAAAAGAATTATCAAAATCAGTAATATAGATTTTTTTGCGACAGACATATTCAGTAAATGATTTTTTAAAAAAATTCGGCAGAAGATCTTTACTCTGCTGCCGAACCTCTGTAATTTATTTATCTATTTTTTTCATTTTTGGCTTCGATACTCAGTGTAGCATGAGGTACAGCTCGTAATCTCTCTTTTGGAATCAGTTTGCCAGTTTCACGGCAAATACCATAAGTTTTGTTTTCAATCCGGACTAAAGCGCCTTGCAAATGCTGAATAAATTTCATCTGTCGTTGTGCAAGTCTGCCCGATTCTTCTTTGGATAGCGTGATTGCGCCTTCTTCGAGTACTTTAAATGTAGGAGATGTATCCATCACATCATTTCCATCCTGATTATTTATACCATTACGTAAAAGCTCATAATCCTTCTGTGCTTTCTCCAGTTTTTCAAGGATAATTTGTTTAAATTCCTCGAGTTCAGCATCCGTGTATCTTGTTTTTTCTGTCATAGCAAAACCTTTTTTTGGATTTTTTTAAGTTTGTGTTTTATGTTAGGTATTAACCGGCAATAAATTGACTGCGAAAATACGAAATTTGTTTCGGTTTTCAAATTATTTTTACAATAATTTCAAAGCCTGCATTATAACTTTTTTACTGCCACTTTCACTTTGTAATCATCAAAATCAAGTTCGACAGGATTTTCCACTTTATCAATCATTTTTACTCCATTTGAAAGTGTTTGCGATGCTATATAATTTGAAAAATCTTCAACAGCCGCTGCAATTTCCTGCATATACTCTATTTCGATGTAAATACGGTCGGTAATATCAAAACCGCTTGATTTTCGTATGTTTTGAATACGGTTTACCAATTCACGTGCAATACCTTCGCGCAGCAATTCTTCGGTTACTTTAATATCTAATGCTACTGTAAGTCGACCTTCGTTTGCCACCATCCAGCCCGGCATATCTTCGGTTATAATTTCAACATCTTCTGTTGTTATCTCCACTCTGCCTGAAGCAATTTTCAGCTCGTAAAATCCATTGCGTTCTATATGGCTAATTTCATGTTTACCCAATGTGCTAAAAGCTAATGCAATTTCTTTCATTTGCTTGCCGTATTTTTTTCCGAGTGTTTTAAAATTTGGTTTAATTTTTTTCACTAAGTTGTCCATTTCGGCATCGGCAGGAATAATTTCAATTTCCTTAATATTTACTTCCGTTTTTACTAAATCAGCAATATAGCTTAATTGAACGTATGTTTTCTCATCGGGCGCAGGCACAATAGCTTTCATCAAGGGTTGACGAACTTTTTTCTCTGCCTTTTTGCGCAATGCAAGTATCATCGATGTAGTTTGCTGAGCAAGATTCATACATTCTTCCAGATTAGTGTCAATCATGGATTCATCATAAGAAGGAAAATCAGCAAGGTGAACCGAAATTACCCCCCCATGGTTCTTCAAATCCAAATACAATTGATCGGCAAAAAATGGCGCTATGGGAGCCATAAGTTTTGCAACTATTTCCAAACATTTGTAAAGAGTTTGAAATGCTGCAATTTTATCATCATTATAATCGCCACCCCAAAAACGTTTTCGATTAAGACGCACGTACCAGTTACTCAAGTTTTCTCCTACAAAGTCTGAAATAGCACGACCGGCTCGTGTAGGTTCATAATTTTCATAATGCATCTGCACTTCTTTAATCAAAGTGTTGAGCAGTGAGAGTATCCAACGGTCAATCTCAGGGCGATTTTCTACAGGTATTTGTCTTTCGCTGTTTGAGAAATTATCCACATTGGCATACAGTGCAAAAAATGAATAAGTGTTGTAAAGCGTTCCGAAAAATTTTCGTCGAACTTCTTCCACACCTTCAATGTCGAATTTCAGATTATCCCATGGCGATGCATTCGTCATCATATACCATCGCAAAGGGTCAGAACCGTATTTTTCAATTGTTGTGAACGGATCAACAGCATTGCCCAGCCTTTTCGACATTTTGTTACCATTTTTGTCGAGCACAAGCCCGTTCGAAATCACATTTTTAAATGTTACAGAACCACGCACCATTGTACTGATGGCGTGCAGTGTAAAAAACCAACCGCGCGTTTGATCAACACCTTCGGAAATGAAATCGGCAGGGATATAGCCATCTAAATCTCCTGCAGGTGGATTGAACGGATAATGCAATTGTGCGAAAGGCATTGCTCCCGAGTCAAACCAAACATCTATCAAGTCAAGTTCCCGTTTCATTGGTTTTCCAGATGCAGAAACAAGTACAATATCATCAACAAATGGACGATGCAAGTCGATATTTTTCACATCATAGTTTTCTGCAGTATATTCACCCACTTTAAAGTTTTTAAATGGATTTTCTGTCATAATACCGGCTTTTATTGATTTTTCAATTTCAGACATCAACTCTTCAACTGAACCTATACAAATTTCTTCAGTGCCATCTTCAGTTCGCCATATTGGCAGTGGTGTTCCCCAATATCGACTGCGACTCAAATTCCAGTCTTGTAAATTCTCGAGCCATTTGCCAAAACGACCGGTACCCGTCGAAGCAGGCTTCCAGTTAATCGTATCATTCAGTTCCATCATTTCTTCACGACAAGCTGTAGTGCGGATAAACCAGCTATCGAGTGGATAATAGAGTATTGGCTTGTCGGTTCGCCAGCAATGCGGATAATTATGAATATGTTTTTCAATTTTATAAGCCAAACCCTGCTGCTTTAACATGACACAAATATCCACATCCAAAGTAGTTACATCCGAAGTATCGCCTGTATTTGTGGGAGTGGGTGATGTTTCGTATGCATTTTTCACGAATCGTCCGGCAAATTCCTTATATTTTTCAAGATTTATATTGCTTTTCACAAAGTTTTCTTCCAAATCTTCTATTGCAAAAAACTTTCCGCTTCTATCAACCATTGGCTGACGATTACCATCTTTATCAATCAATATCAAAGGCGGAACTCCGTTTTGTTTTGCAACACGATCATCATCAGCTCCAAATGTTGGCGCAATGTGTACTATGCCTGTTCCATCTTCAGTGGTTACAAAATCTCCTGAAATAACTTTAAAAGCGCCTTCACCAGGGTTTACCCATGGGATTAGTTGTTCATATTCTAATCCTACTAATTCAGAACCTTTGCATTTTCCAAGAATTTCGAAAAAGTT
>CAYQWD010000187.1:0-5928 GCA_964420955.1 uncultured Paludibacter sp.
ATGAAATTGCAGTCATAAAAGCAAGTCAGAAAAAAACAATTTCTGAGTATGATGTGGCTATACTCGGCGGAGGTCCCGCCGGTTTAACTGCCGGAATTTATCTTGGTCAGGCAAAAATTAAAACAGTACTGATTGACCCTGCACTACCCGGAGGATATATGGGCATTACGCATCAGGTTTCAAACTATCCCGGTTTTGAACAACCACAGCCAGGTTTTATGCTGGCACATTACATGAGCGAACAGGCTAAGCACACAGGAATTGATTTTAAAGTAGCTGTGGATGTTACTTCAGTGAATTTGCAGAAAAAGGAAATCATAATTGACGAACTCGAAACTGTTAAAGCCCGTAAAATCATCATAGCCACAGGCACAAGCCCAAACACAATGAATGCACCCGGTGAAAAAGAATTTAAAGGAAAAGGTATTTCGTATTGTGCCACATGCGATGCCAAATATTTTGTTGACAAGGATGTAACTGTGATTGGCGGTGGAAACTCCGCAGTTGAGGAAGCACAATTCATCACAAAATTTGCCCGCAAAGTAACTATGGTGCATCAGTTCGACAAATTAACGGCAAACCAAACTGCCATCGAACATCTACAGGCAAACGAAAAAATTTCGGTACTTTATGAACATGAACCACGTAAGTTTGAAAAACGAGATGAAAAAATGATTACCACTGTAGAGAATCTGAAAACAAGAGAAATGTACGAACTCGAGGCTGATGGTGTGTTTGTGTTTGTAGGTTTCAAAGCTAACGTTTCAGTACTCGGAAATACACTTCCCGAACTCGACAACTGGGGCTATATCAAAACCAACGAAGACCGACAAACATCAATGCCTGACATTTATGCGGTTGGTGATATTATCAGCAAAAAATATCGACAGATTACAACCGCCGTGGCCGATGGAACAATTGCTGCAATGACAATTTCGAAGGAGTTTTAAAGCAGTTCTGATTGTATGCTGATGTGATTATGCGGTTGGTAATTTAAGAAAATTATCAAACGTATTTTTATTCTGTGGTATTAAAACCAATTCTGCGTCTTCGATTGTTATTTGTTGATTTATTTGCCTGCAATTCGGCCAACGACTCATTAATTAACTCCAGTTGAATCCGCGTATCTTCATTAATATCATTCTGGTCGCTAAAAATCTATTCGATATATGCTTTCAGTTCTTTCATTTCATTCCGGAGTTCTTTTTCATTCTCAGCTGGCACAGCCGTTATAGCCTGACGAACTGCTACAAAAGTTCGCATAATTGCCATATTTATCTGAATAGCTGTTTTTGAATTCAACACACTACTGAGCATAGCCACCCCAACTTCTGTAAAAGCATAAGGACGCTGACGTAAACCCATTTTTCAAAGAATTGGTTATCACAATTTGTGATTTCCAACTTTGAAATTCACTTTCTGTCAACCTAAACATATAATCCTCCGGGAATCGGTTGATATTTCGTTTTACAGCCTGATTCAATACACGCATTTCTACCCCATACAATTCTGCTAAATCGCGGTCGAGCATTACTGACTGATATCGAATAGTAAAAATTTTGCTTCCAATGAATGATAGTTCCATAGTATTAAGTTTTTTATGATGAATCGGTAAAATGCGCAAATAAACATTTTGATTTATTCTTTTAAGGTTACTCCTTCCTTACTTTTTAACATAAAGTTAAATCTAATTCCGCTCAATCAATTTTTTAACTGCTTTAAACTGCATAATAATCAAAAATAATCTATTACATAAGCAACTATAATCAAAAAAGCAAACAACTAACTGCCAAATAATTAAATCAAGTAAAATTTAATATAGAAAAAAAATATAGTGATATTATAATAATTTATTAGTGATATTATTGTAATTTAAAAACACTTGTATTATCTTTGCAGCGTCAATGAGAATACTCCTATCCCTTAAAGGGGAAAAAGAAAAAATCCTCCAGCCCTAAAGGAGATTAAAAATATTAGAATTGAAAAATTATACAAATGAAACAGAAATAAAAATGAACAATATTGAAGATATGAAACAAGAAGAAACTAACTTCAACTCTTTTTCAGGGGTTGGGGGTCGTATTGTAATTGTTGGAGGTGTAGCTGCAGGCGCTACAGCCGCTGCCAAAGTAAGAAGAATGTCACCCGCTGCACAAATCACTATGCTCGAAGCCGGTCCGGATATTTCGTTTGCCAACTGCGGATTGCCGTATTACATTGGCGGAGATATCAAAAGCCGCTCGAAACTGATATTGCAAAGTCCTGAAAGCTTCAGAGATCAATATAACGTGGATGTGCACACGCATACTATTGCAACTATTATTGATAGAGATGCGCACACACTTAAAGCGCGAGATACGCGTAGTGGTGAGTTGAAGAACTTTGAATACGATAAGCTTATATTAGCTCAGGGTGGTCGCCCAATAAAACCGACCCTTCAAGGTGCTGATGCAAGTCATGTTTTTACGCTCTGGACTTTGGAAGATATGGATAAAATTGCATCATACATCAACGAAAAGAAACCCAAAACCGCTGTTGTTGTTGGTGGCGGTTTTATCGGACTGGAAATGGTAGAAGCCCTGACTAAAAGAGGAATTAAAGTAAATGTGATAGAAATGATGCCACATGTGATGGCTGTAATGGAAGCTGAAATAGCAGGATTTATCGAAACAGAAATGCTTAAGTACGGTGTGGGAATTCATACCGGAGCAGGTGTAACCGAAATTCTGGCACGCTCGGTAAAACTGAACAATGGCAAACAACTCGATGCTGATATGGTTTTACTGTCAATTGGCGTTCGTCCTACTTTGCAACTTGCCAAAGAGGCTGGACTTGAACTTGGTGAAGCCGGCGGTTTGTTGGTGAACGAATTCATGCAGACTTCAGATCCTGATATCTTTGCAGCCGGCGATATGGTTGAAATTGAACATCGAGTGAATGGCAAAAAAGTACGTATTCCGTTGGCCGGACCAGCAAATCGCCAGGGACGAATTGCTGCTGAAAATGCACTGGGAGGAAAACATTCTTACAAAGGTTCCATCGGCACTTCGATTGTGCGTGTTTTCGAAGCCGTAGCCGGAACAACCGGACTTTCGCTCAAACAAGCGCGTGTATTGGGAATTGATGCTGATGCCATAGTGGTTCATAAGGAACATCATACAGCCTATTATCCCGGAGCTGAGCAGGTTACAGTTTTGCTCGTTTTTGACAAAGCCACCGGAGTTATTCTGGGTGGACAAACAGCAGGATATGCAGGAGCCGATCGCCGTTTGGATATAATTGCTACTGCTGCAGCAGCCAAACTTACTGTAAGTGATTTGGCGGAGATCGACTACGCATATTCTCCACCATTAGGAACTGCTAATGATGCAATAAACATGGCTGCATTTACGGCAGAAAATAAAATGTCGGGCTTTAGTCCTTCGGTTACTGCTTCGGAATTGGATGCTTTTGTGGAAGGAAAAAATCCTGTTTACATCGATGTACGTGATGTATTTGCATATGAAAAAACCCACCTAATGGGTGCAATGCATATTCCCCTCGAAATTCTTCCTGAAAAACTGAGTTCTATTCCTGCAAACCGTCCGATTTTTGTGTACGACGAAACAGGTAAAAAGGGACATCAGGCACTTCGTACATTAGTTGGAGCCAGATTCGAAAATGTGACTAATATTTCTGGAGGACATACTTCGTTGCAACGACAAGGCAGAGCAGTAGGATTTAAAAATCTGAAAATTGAACTTTTGCCAATTGAGGAAAAATCGATCGAAGAAGAGAAAGCACAGAAAACTGAAGAAAAGGTTGGAACAAAACAACAAATAGAAGAAACTTCAACACTGATTGTGGATGTGCGCACACCCGAAGAATTCAGAGCAGGTGCTGTGTCCAATGCTATCAACATCCCGCTTGATGAATTAATGCATCGTTATCAGGAACTTGGACAGAATCCCAACCGTGAAATTGTTGTATACTGCGCTTCAGGAGCACGGTCGGCTTATGCACAAAGACTTCTGATGCAAATTGGCTACTGCAATGTAAAAAACGGCGGCGGATTGCACAGCATGATGCAGCATTCGTATACACAAACTAAACAAAAACAGCAAGATAAATCGATTTTAAACGAACCTATAGTGGTTGATGTAAGAACAAAAGGTGAATTTTTAAGTGGAGCATATCCCGGAGCTCTTAACATTGAACTTGATGAACTTGCACAAAAAATAAATGAACTAGGTGATAAAAACAGGGAAATAGTGCTTTATTGTGCTTCAGGGGCACGCTCTGCTTATGGCGTAAGGGTTTTACAGCAAATGGGATACACCAAAGTTAAAAATGGTGGCGGACTTATGCAAATGATGATGAGAAGATAAAAGCCTCATTTTAAACCTATTAATAATTGATGGAAAGAAAAGAAAACTATATTTACATTCAAAAATTGAATTAAAAAAACAATTATGCAAACATTCTTAATCATACTTGCCATTCTTGTTGGCGCATTTATCATTCTTAATATTATTGCAAGAAGAAAAATGAAAAGCATGCACAAGGTGGCTGACAGTGATAAAATTATTACACTTACTGACAAAAACTTCAACCAGCAGCTTAAAAATAAAAAAGTATTGGTCGATTTTTGGGCAGAATGGTGTGGTCCCTGTAAAATGATGGCTCCTGTACTCAACCAACTCGCCGAAGATCTTCCTGAAGGTCAAGCTGTGGGAAAACTTAATGTGGAAGAATATCAGTCGATGGCGCAAAAATATCAGGTTCGGGGTATTCCTACCATGATTCTTTTCGAAAACGGCAGAGAAATCAATCGTTTTGTAGGTGTGAAAACAAAGGATTATCTAAAGAAAAACATGAACCCATAACCACTGAAGGGGGAAGGGAAAACTCTTTGTATTTCAAAAAAAAAGATCATTGTTGTCCGGTAAAAATCTTTAGATTCTTCGCTTCGCTCTGTATGCGCGCATAACTTTCTGATTGTCAAATCGAACGGAGTGAGAATTCTCATTTTAGCCATTTAAAAAATTTTTTTCCAGACAACACTTTAAAAATATCACTACTAACCGACTAAACATCTGAGATTCTTCGCTACGCTCTGAATGAAAATACTATATATTGATTATGGTTGTGGGGAGGTAGGTTGGCAGTGAAGCCGCCAACCTACCACCTCATAAAAACCTAACTTATTGATTGTCTGTCATTCCGAACATAGTGAGGAATCTAACAAGCTAAAAAAAATAATTCAAACTATTTTTTATCGGTCAGTAGTGAAAAAATATAATTAAAAAAAACGCCCCTTCTTTTCATTATTTATTTCCCTAAAGGGGGCAGGGGTCAATTTCATATGAAAAAAGTACTTATTCTTGGTGGCGGATTTGCGGGGGTTAAAGCTGCCATAAAACTGCAAAAAAGCAAAAAGTTCGACGTAACTCTTATTTCCGATCGCGATTATCTTTTCCTGTACCCCATTTCTATTTGGGTACCTGTAAGAAAAATAGAAATTGAAAAGGCAAAACTTCCATTGACTGAAATTCAGAAAAAGCATGGATTTAAGCTGATTACAGATAAAGTAAAAAGAATACATGCTGCAGAAAACAGTGTTGAGCTGCAATCGCAGACACTGCAATACGATTATTTGATTGTAGCTTTCGGATTGGCAAAAATGCAAGCCAAAGGCGTGGAATTTACCGATACGATATGCGGACAACCCGACCAGACACTTGCTTATCGCAACAAACTTGATGCGCTAATTGCCAGAGGTTACGGAAAAATTGCAATTGGTTTTGGCGGAAATCCGGAGGATAAATCGGCAGTGCGTGGCGGGCCTGCTTTCGAGTTGGCTTTCAACGTGCATCATTATTTGAAGAAAAAAGAAATCCGGAAGAATTTCGAAATTACCATGTTTGCGCCTATGGAACAGCCCGGTGC
>CAYQWD010000188.1:0-5923 GCA_964420955.1 uncultured Paludibacter sp.
TTCAAATAAAAAATATTAATTATGTCACTTCAATGCGGAATAGTGGGTTTGCCCAATGTTGGTAAATCTACACTTTTCAACTGTTTGTCGAATGCCAAAGCGCAAGCAGCTAATTTTCCTTTTTGTACAATAGAACCTAACATAGGTGTAATTACTGTTCCCGATGAACGTCTGAACCGGTTGGCTGAATTGGTAAAACCACAGCGTACAGTACCAACTACAGTAGAGATTGTGGATATTGCGGGACTTGTAAAAGGCGCTAGCAAAGGCGAAGGACTTGGCAATAAGTTTTTGGCAAATATTCGCGAAACCGATGCCATATTGCATGTTTTGCGATGTTTCGACAATGATAACTTGGTTCATGTGGATGGAAGTATAAATCCAGTTCGGGATAAGGAAATTATCGATACCGAACTGCAGCTTAAAGATCTTGAAACCATAGAGAGTCGTATCAACAAAGTGCAAAAACAGGCACAAACCGGCGGCGACAAGCAGGCAAAAGCACTTTACGATATTTATATTCAGTACCGCGAAGCTCTCTTGCAGGGAAAATCGGCAAGAACTGTAAAGCTTGATCCGCTCGACCGAAAACTTGCAAAAGATCTTTTTCTGCTTACTGATAAGCCGGTTTTGTACGTTTGTAATGTGGACGAAGCATCGGCAGTGAACGGGAATAAATATGTAGATGCAGTATGTGAAGCCGTAAAAGGCGAAAATGCTGAAATACTGATTGTTGCTGCATCGACCGAGGCTGATATTACCGAACTTGAGACCTATGAAGAACGCCAAATGTTTCTTGAAGAAGTAGGATTAAAGGAATCGGGCGTGGCTCGATTGATAAAAGCGGCGTATCATCTACTCGATTTGAAGACTTTTTTCACTGCCGGTCCTCAAGAAGTCCGTGCATGGACATTCCTTAGTGGATGGAAAGCACCGCAATGCGCCGGTGTGATTCATACCGATTTTGAAAAAGGTTTTATACGTGCCGAAGTTATTAAATATGATGATTATATTGCACTTGGTTCAGAAGCCGCTTGCAAGGATGCCGGCAAAATGAACGTGGAAGGTAAAGATTATACAGTACAGGATGGAGATATAATGCATTTCAGGTTTAATGTGTGAAAAATAAAACAAGAGGCTCTCTAAATTAATAGAAAGCCTCTTTTTTTTTAACTTTGAAAAAGTTGAATAATTTTCGGATTTTTATTTTTCTTTCAGTTTTGCAAAATACATGGCAAATGAGCGATAGAGGAAGTGAGTCCATTTACCAAAAGGAACTATAATCAAAGCCCACTGTACAAGCACTGTAAAATGGAAAATATACATCCATTTGTTCATTTCAAGTATTTCAAGATCGATAAACAGGCGCACCAGAAATGCGCTCAGTCCCATAAAAAACAACCAAACCACGAAGAAAATATCCGAAGGTTGAGAGTGTTTACTCACTTCTTTCTTCTTTTTCATGCGGCTCGTTACAAAATCGACAGTTACCACAAACACGATTGCACTCATCAGGTATCCGAAAATTGTAATCGGATGCAGAAATCCTCGTTCGGTATTAAACCAGTTTAGAGCCACTGTGGTAAACAGCAGCGAAAGATACCCGATTACTAGTATTAGGTGCTCTAACCAGCGGAACTGATTGTCATCGCATCCCAAACTGCGTTTTTGGGTAAACATGTGTACAAATAACTCACCAATGCTTTTCACGTATTTGTTGAATGGAACTTTAACTTTTGGTTTCAGTATTGTTAAGTACCACATACGTGCAATGTTTGGCAGTAAAATTATCAGCCCGATAGTGCCGATTGCTATTCCTTCGAACAAATGTCCGATGTGTAACATTTTTTCAAGATCGAAACTTACTGAGTTTGCAAAAACCAATACTCCGATAAAAGTGAGAATAAAAGCAGCCAGACTTATGGGAAGCGATTTGTAAAGCAGCCCGGAAAGTCCCGTCCAGTCATATTGTGCAGTTAACCACCGGCGCAACGACATCATGAGTTCGCCTGGTTCGGCTTTTCGAGGACATTCAGTTGAACATTCACCACAATAATAGCATTCCCAAGGCTTGAGAGATGCTTTTATTTCATCTTCGAGACCCAATGAACTATATCGAATCAATTCGCGTGGAAACGAACTGTCGGTCGTTGAAAGTGAGCAAGTAGCTGTACAGTTACCGCAGTTGTAACATGCAGTGAAGTCAACTGCTCCGTATTTTTTTAGCTCAGTAGCAAATTTTGGATTTATTTTTGACATATTCTTGAGATTTTAGAAACAAGAATCAAGACATTAACTGATAGAGATTCTTTTTTATCTTTATTCATTGTTCTTTGTTCTTTAATCTTAATTTATTTCACTTTATAATAATGATATTCTTCCTTATCGTCCATGCCGGCAGGAATTATCACGCCATATTTGTTCATGGTCATTAAATGATAAGTAACCAAATCGGAATTTAGATTTGCATTTGCAGCTATTTCAGGAATTGTGTTTTTCTCATCTTTAATCCCTGAAAGTATCTGATTCCAAATTTGTGGAAACTCTTTCATTTGTACCGTTGCTTCTTCTTCGGCTATTTGCGAAGTTTCAGCTTTACGTTCGCTGATTTGAATGGGCGCCATAAATCCTTCAATCATCGATTCTATTTCATTGTCAGTATATTGTGCTACTTCAATAGCATTTTCGGGGCATACCGGAGCACAAATTCCACAACCTGTACAAACGGCTTTGTTCACTGCTGCAATATGTTTTCCTTTTTCGTCCACAATTTCTTTAATGGCGGTATAATCGCATACTTCGGCACATTTTCCGCACCATGTACAAGCATCAGCATCGATGCGTGCAATAATCGGATCAACTGAAATGGTGTCGTTTTTTAACAATGCAGTGATTTTCGAAGCGCCGGCAAGTGATGATTGCACCGATTCGCTTACATTTTTTGGTCCCTGGCAGGTTCCACCAATGTAAACGCCTTTTATTACTGTCTCTACAGGTTTTAATTTCGGATGTATCTCGTTGAAAAATTTATCATTACCCACCGGAATTTTGAAAAGTTCCGAAACTTGTCCTGCATCGCTGCGCGAAACCATTCCGGTAACAAGCACTACAAGGTCGGTTTCCAATTCCAGTTGTTTTTTCGAAGTCAGATAATCCTTAACTTTTACTAAAGTGGTTTTTCCTGATTTTTCAACTACCGGTATTTCTTTTTCTTCGTATCGGAGATAAATATCGCCTTGTTTTGACGATTTTTCGTAAAGAATTTCATTTTTACCGTAAGTACGAATATCGCGATAAAGATGGTATGTATGTAATTCTCTGAATTTTTCGCGTAACTGTAGCGAAGTATGTATTGTAGCTGTACAACACTGCCTCGAACAGTATTTGTTTTCGCCTTTTGTTTGCCGGCTGCCTACACAGTAGATAAATGCTATGCTCTTAACTGTTTTGCCATTATGAACAAGTTTGCCTGACTGCATTTCAATCATTTTTGTAAGTTCGGGCAATGTTATTACGTTGTCAATGGTTTTGTAACCATATTCTCCTTCTTTTGGTTCATAATGATCGTAGCCGGTAGTTACAAGCACTGCGCCTGCAATAAGCGATAAAGTTTGTTCTTCTTCTTTTAAATTAAGTGTAGAAGAGAATTTGTCGGTAAATTCAGTAGCTGATTTTAATGCTTCGATATCAACAACAGGAACATCGGGTAATGCTTCAGGATAGTTTTTATAAATCGCTTTCCGTTTTTTTAGTTTAAAATTGAAATTGTCTTCAATTTCCACCGGACATTCTTCCATAGCCCTAAACACTGCTTTTTTATCGGCATTAGGATTGATATAGCGGGGTTTTACTTTAATATCAATTAAGAAATTACCTAAACTTCCGCTCACTTTTTCAACGGTAGCGCCGGTGAATAAAGTAATATTCGAATGCTTTTTCATTTCAGTGTAAAGCGCTGTAATAATATCCTTACTTTTCTGATTTGTAGGGAAAAGTACATCTGCTTGAGCAGTTCGTCCGCCAATAAAATAGTCTTTCTCAATTAGAAATACTTCACTTCCGGAACGCGCTAAATCGATGGCTGCTTTCATGCCTGCAACACCGGCTCCAACTACAACAGCCGATTTTTTTACTGCTATATCAATATTGTCGAGCGACTCAGAATATAGAACTCTTTTAATGCCGGCTCTGATAAGTCCTGCTGCTTTTACGGTGGCTTCATGTGGCTTATCGCTGTGTGGCCACGAGCATTGCTCGCGGATATTTACCTGAACATAGTTCGATGGATTGAGGCCTGCACGCACTGCTACACCTTTAAAAGTATGTAAATGTAGCTTTGGCGAACATGAACAGACCACAATTGCATCCAGTTTGTTTTCCTGGATGTCTTGTATCATTGCTTTTTGATTTGAGTCGGCACAGGCAAACATTACATCTTTTGAAATGACTACATTTTCCTCTTCATGAAATTTTTTGCCAAGTTCTTCTACATCCACATAATCAGAAATATTTCCGCCGCAATGACATATATATACTCCAATTCTTTGTTTCATTTTTTTAGATTTTTATTTTTGATCAAAAACAATTTCTTGTTTATGATTGCTACGTAAGTTTTAAACAACCACTTTAAATGATTTAGCGGATTTATTATTTGAGTTCTGTTCTTTCAGTTTATTGAGATACCCTGAAACCTCAGTTGCAGCACATCCTGCCGACAATATTGACTCCGGAATGTCTTTCGGTCCCGATGCTGCTCCGGCAACAAACACTCCTTCAATACTTGTTTGCGATGGTCTTAATAATTCATCAACTTGTTTTACAAAACTGAAATTATCAAGCTCAAGTACATCGCTGGTAAACATTTTAGGAATTTCCTTGTTAGGAACCACACCTGTCGATAACACGACCAGATCGTGTTTAGCTTCTTTTACAACGCCTTTTACAGTATCTTCGTAGCGAATAATCAAATCGCCCTTCCCGTTTTCATCTTCTCTTATTTTGGCAACTTTACCTTTTACAAAGTTTACTCCCATAGATTTTGCTTGCTGGAAGAATTCCTCGTATCCCTTGCCAAATGCACGTATATCGATGTAGTAAATGGTAATATCAGCCATCGGAAGTGCACCCATAAGTAATTGAGCCTGCTTGATAGAATACATACAGCAAATTTGCGAACAGATAGGATTGTTAGCACAATCGGAACCGCATCCTGCATTCTCTATGGATGAATCACGTGAGCCTGTGCAAAGTACATAAGCAATATTATCAGGTGCTTTTCCATCGCTTGGGCGTAAAACGGCATTATATGGTCTGGTAGGAGCAATTAGCCTGTCCATTTGCATCGAGTCGATAACATTGGCATATTTTTCGTAACCATAGTTTGGCTTGCCTTTCGGTGGGAAAAGTTTATAACCGGTAGTTACAACAACGGATTTAACATTGGTATTAATTTTCTGATTTTTTTGAGAAAAATCAATCGCATTCGATGGACATGCTGCAACACATTGATGGCATTCGCGGCAGTTACTGCAATCGAGGCATCTTTCGGCGCTTGCTTTCAATTCCGATTCAGTATAGGTTTTTTCTACTTCTTCCCAACTATTAGCCCGTTGCGGTTTTGGTATCATTCCGGTTTTAATGGCAGGTTTCACTTTTCCATCATATTTTTTCAAAACTTCCGATTTGTTGATTGAAGGTAATTTATCTCCATCTTCAAAATCGTACATATTTAAACCCTGAAGATATTTATCCATATAGAAAGCTGCTTTTTTTCCTTGACCTGCTGCTTCTATCAATGTAGTTGCACCGGTAACAGTATCACCTCCTGCAAAAATGTAGTCAACTGATGTTTGCAGTGTTTTATGATCGGTTTTTATTGTTCCGTTCTTGTTCAGTTCTATTTGACCTGCAAAAGGAGAAGTAG
>CAYQWD010000189.1:0-5604 GCA_964420955.1 uncultured Paludibacter sp.
AGCATTTTTCAGCCATTCAGGCGATTCGCCCACTTTTACTCCGGAAATGGTTACGGAAGAATATCGCGGACAAGCATCGGTATTTTCAACGATAACAGGTATCGAGAGTGAAGTATTTTGTACTTTAAACGCTTCAACGGAGGGTTTCGTTAGTTTTATTTCTTTATTCCTGATTGAAAAATAGGCTGCCAAATCGCGGGCTACGCCATAATGCGATGCAGCGTCAACGCGGTTGGGTGTTATATCAACTTCAATAATATAATCCGATTTAATTCCATAATAATCTTTTGCCAGCGTTCCGGGAATTGCCGAATCGGGTAAAACAATAATTCCTTCATGACTCGTTCCTATTCCTATTTCATCTTGAGCACAAATCATCCCAAACGACTCTACACCGCGTATTTTTGAGCGTTTAATCTGGAAACTTTCTTCGCCTGCGTACAGTTTTGTACCTACAGTTGCTACCACTACTTTTTGACCTGCTGCAACATTGGGCGCACCGCAAACTATTTGCAAAGGTTCGCCTTCGCCAACATTAACGGTAGTAACATGCAAATGGTCGGAGTTTTCGTGTTCGGCACAAGTCAAAACTTCGCCAATTACAAGCCCTTCGAGTCCGCCTTTCACGGTTTGTACTTCTTCGAAACCTCCAACTTCAAGACCAATCGATGTTAATATTGCCGACAAATCGACAGGTAAAACATTTATATTCAGGTAATTTTTAAGCCAGTTATATGAAATATTCATAATCGGAAATATATATTTTTTTAAATCGCAAAGATACGTTTTTTTTCAGGAAAGATTTCAACTACATTGCCAATAAACCAAAGTGAATACAGTAAATATTACTTTAAAAAACCTTTCAAACTGATTTATCTGAAAAATTCTTCAATCTGATAACATTTGTCTACCTTGAATTTTCCATAAGATTCATTTACTGTACAGCAATCGGAAAATGCATCGTGAACAAGAATGATAACCTGATTTTCTCTGGCGGCTTCGGTTAATAGGTTTTGTTTTTCATCCATAGCTGCAAGCGGATTGGTATCGTATGACGAAAGCCATGCTACAGGCACATTTGCTGCAAGCGGAATCACATCGCCGGCATAAATGAAAGTTCTTTCAGGGGTATAAATATAAACTCCAATTTGTCCGATTGTATGACCGTTAAAAAGTCTGAGTTCAATACCATTGCAAATAAACATATTTTCACTAACAAGATTGAGTTTTCCTGCTTCGAAAATCGGTTTTACATTTTCAGAAAAATACGAGTCCCCTTCACGCACGTTCGGATTAAGAAAATTCTGCCATTGCGCCTCTCCTACCCAATGTGTGGCATTCGGAAAAACGAGTTCTACGGCAGTTTTATCAGCATTATATCGGGTTGCTCCACCACAATGATCAAAATGTAAATGTGTAAAAATAACATCGGTTATTTCTGAGCATTTATATCCAAGTTTCTGAATTTCTTCATCAAAATTTATAACATCTTTGAATTTGTAGTATTTCAGATAATCAAGTTGTTTATCGCCAGTTCCAGACTCAATTAGTATAAGTCGTTCCCCTGTATCGACAAGTATGCAGCGCATGGCAATAGTACAATAATTATCGGCATCGGCAGGGTATCTTTTTTGCCAAACAATTTTGGGTACTACACCAAATGCAGCACCGCCATCAATATGAAAAGTCCCCGCTAAAATTTTATGTAATTTCATTTATTATTGAAAAAGTATTATTAATTAATTTGACTTAAAAATTACAATAGTCCGTTATAAAAATATTATTGTGAATGCAAAGATGCGAAGATGCAAAGACTCAAAGGAAAACTTTTTTAAGTTTTCCACTTCGCGTCCTTTATTTAAGAATCGGGGTGTTAACATGTTGTAAAAAATGAATACTTTGCGTCCTTCACGTTGATTTAATACACATTGTGTTGTTTTATAACAATCCATCGAAATTATGCAGGCAAATATAAGTGTATGAATAAAACTTAAACAAAAGTAACTTAACAACAAAAATTCCTACTTTCTGAAATTTTATTACCTTTGTAATTTTTAAAATAAGCGGCAAAATTACTCAAAATCATTTATCCCTGCAACATGCAAAGGGTTCATATAATAGGCATAGGAAATCCCTCGATGGAAGATTTGGCGATTGCCATTCAAAAAAAAAACAACATCAATGTTAGTGGTTCGGATATTGAATTTTCTGAAACCACATTATTGCGTCTGAAAAAATACAATTTATTGCCCGATAAAGCTGGTTGGTTTCCGAATAACGTGGACAAAAGATTAAATGCAGTAATTACCGGCAATGATGTTACAGCTGATAATCCCGAACTTATTAGAGCGAATGAACTTGGATTGAGAATTTATTCCTATCCCGAATATTTGTTTGTTCAAACACGCAGTAAAACCCGTATTGTAGTAAGTGGTAGCGACGGTAAATCGACTATTACAGCAATGATATTACATGTTTTAAAAAAACAAAGAATTGATGCCGATTATCTGATCGAAACATCTTTCGAGGGTTTTGAACACCGTGTGAAATTGACATACGTTGCTCGTGTTGCAGTTTTTGAAGGTAACGTAAGCTTCACTTCACCCATTGACAAACAACCCAAATTTCACTGGTACAAACCCCACATTGCAGTAATTACCGGTACAGGTTGGAACCATGCCAATTTATTTCAATCACCTGAAATATATGCTGAGCAATACTTCAAATTTATTGAATTGATGGAAATTCAAGGCAGGCTTATTTATTATGATGGAGATAAATACCTGTGTGAAATTGTTGAAAAATTGCGTCGCGATTTGGTCGCTTTTAATTATAACACTCCTGAACACGAAATTATTAATGGTAAAATTTATGTAAAATCGAGAAAACAGCTTTTCAAAGTAGAGATTTTCGGTGAACATAATTTGCAAAATATGAATGCTGCCCGTTTGGCTTGCAGGCAAGTGGGCGTTACTGATGAACAATTTTACACATCTATTTCTGACTTCAAAGGTCTGAGCAACCATTTGGATTTAATTTACAAATCTGATGATATTATTATTTACAGAGACATTGCCAATTCTCCTACTAAACTGAAAGCATCAATAAAGGCTGTTAAAAGCACACATCCAACTCTGCCGTTGGTAGCATTTTATGAATTAAGCAATGATGGCGATTATTCTGAAAATTATTTGCCACACTACAGTGGTAGTCTTTCTTCTGCCGAAACAGGATTTATTTATCTACACTCCCAAAAAATCCCAAACGGCACAAATGCAGAGAGTTTTTCACTCTCAGTACGTAAAGCTTTTGGAGGATACAATATAAGTGTTTTCAGGTTGATAGATGATCTACTGAAAAAAATGTTGAGCATTGAATCAGAGAAACACGTTTTTTTAATAAACTGTACCGATAAATTCCCTGTGAACGATCTATTAAAAACGATTACAGGCAAAGAAATAACTAGTTAGAATTTTTTGAAAATGAATATAAACAACAAACAGGATTTGTTAGACATGCGTTACATGCGTATGGCACGTATTTGGGCTGAGAATTCCTATTGTGAGCGGCGAAAAGTGGGAGCATTACTTGTGAAAAACAAGATGATAATATCCGATGGTTACAATGGGACACCTTCGGGATTCGAAAATAAATGTGAAGATGAAAATAACACTTCAAAACCTTATGTTTTACATGCCGAAGCCAATGCAATTTCAAAAGTTGCCCGCTCACACAACAGCAGCGATGGAGCAACAATGTATGTAACAGCTTCGCCCTGCATCGAATGTGCCAAGCTTATAATTCAGTCCGGGATTAAAAGAGTAGTTTATGGCGAAAATTATCGATTAACTGATGGTATCGAATTACTTGAACGCGCCGGGATTGAAGTTGTCTTTATCGAAAATATCTAATCACATAATTACATAACCTGCATATTTTTATGAACAAAAAAAACCTCACCCTTGTACTACTGGTACTTGCATCAGTGCTCGCAGGCTTATTTCTTGGAAATTCAATAGCCCAACGTGCACAAATAAGAGATAATAACTCCGTACTCAAAAACATATTCAGCGTTAAACCTAAAAACAAAATTGGCGAAGTTCTCAATCTTATCGACAAACAATATGTTGATACGGTTAACAGCGACAGCATTACCGAAGAATTAATGATTGACTTGATAGCCAAACTCGATCCACATTCGGTTTATATTCCTGCCAAAGAACTTGAAACTGTTAACAGCGAACTTGAAGGAAGTTTTAGTGGAATTGGTGTACAATTCAACATTCAGAATGATACGGTGATGATTATTTCCGTTATAAGCGGGGGACCCTCCGAAAAAGTAGGTTTAATGGCAGGCGATCGGATTGTGTCAGTAAACGATACAGCTTTTACCGGTAAAAGCGTTACCAACGAAAGAGTTATGAAAAAACTTCGAGGTCCCGCTAAAACGAAAGTAACGCTGGGTGTAAAAAGAAACGGAACTTCTGAAATTCTGAAATTCACAATAACACGAGGCGAAATACCGGTAAACTCAATTGATATAGCATATATGATTGAAAAAGAAACTGGTTTCATAAAGGTAAATAAGTTTGCTGCAACAACTTATTCAGAGTTTCTGAATGCAATTGCAAAACTGCGTGCTGAAGGTGCACAGAAATATATTATTGATCTTCGTGAAAATAGCGGAGGTTTGATGGATCAGGCAATTATAATGGTGAACGAATTTTTACCTGCAGGAAATCTTATCGTTTATGCGCAAGGAAAAGCGTACCCTCGTTTCGATGCAAAATCAGACGGAAAGGGAAGTTGTATAAAAAATCAGGTAGTAGTATTGATTGATGAATTTTCAGCTTCTGCAAGCGAAATATTCGCCGGCGCTATACAGGATAACGACCGCGGTATAATAATTGGAAGACGCTCTTTCGGCAAAGGACTTGTACAGCAGCAAATGCCATTATCAGATGGATCGGCGCTGCGACTCACTGTTGCACGCTACTATACACCTTCGGGGCGCAGCATTCAGAAACCTTATGAACGTGGTAAAACAGATGATTATGACCGCGACTTGATGGAACGCTTTTTGCATGGCGAATTTTTCAATGTCGATAGTATTCACAATTCCGATTCGCTTGTTTATAAAACAAAGGGTGGAAAAACTGTATTTGGCGGCGGTGGTATTATGCCCGATATTTTTGTTGCCCGCGATACATCTCAATATTCTTCATACCTGACAAAAATTATAAACTACGGATACTTATATCAATTTGCCTTTAAATATACCGACCAAAACAGAGAGAATCTCAAAAATTACAAAAACTGGAAGGATATGAAAAGTTATCTTGAAAAACAAAACTTGCTTGATCAGTTTGTAAAATTTGCACAAACCAAGGGTGTTATTCCAAATAATTCGGAATTGAACGTTTCAAAAAATTACATACTTCATTTATTACATGCTTACATCTCGCGTAATATTTTAGGCGATGATGGTTTTTATCCGATTTATTTTCAAAAAGATGAAACTGTTATCCGTGCTTTGAACGAAATCAGAAAATTAAAATAAACAACCCATACAAAAAAAACAACCGCCAGATTTTTTGAACAAAC
>CAYQWD010000189.1:5631-5919 GCA_964420955.1 uncultured Paludibacter sp.
ATATTTTGTCAATCATATTAATAAGATTATATTTTTTAAAAACTATAACAGAGCATATACCAATTGCAATCGGTACAAATATTTAAAATTAACTATCAACAAATTTACCAATTAACAAAACACTACCAGCTAAGTATCACTTTTCCACACTGACCGCTCTCCATAATATCAAAACCTTTCTGATAATCATCGACACTAAACCTATGAGTTATAACAGGCGATAAATCAATACCGGTTATAAGCATTTGTTCCATCTGGTACCAGGTTTCCCACATTTCGCGACCATAA
>CAYQWD010000190.1:0-5895 GCA_964420955.1 uncultured Paludibacter sp.
TATGTATTTCCATCTAATAAAATTGACGAATAAATTTTCAGGGATTTATTTTTATGGGTAAACATTAAAACTTTTTTTTCCAATAAGTGTTTTTTGTAAGTATGTTGAATGTTGTAAACATCAGTATGACAAATAGGCTTTTCTGTATTTTTTTCCATTTCAAAGTATTATTTTCTATTGATGTAACCGCAATTTCGTTGTTTTTTTGTATGCTGAATTTTAAACTAAAAATCAATCAAAAAAAATCAACTATTTATTATTCACTTTTAAATTTATGAATGTATGAAAAAAATTACTTTATTATTTTTTGGTGTATTCATGTTTTTTATGACAAGCCAATTAAATGCAAGTGCTAAAGCGCAAATTCCAAGTTATTTTGTAGAGCAATACTTTACAGGAGTTAGTGCATATCCAGTGGGATGGGGTGCAGGGACAGCATTATGGGGTGGTAACGCAGCAATCAACTGGACTACTCCAGCTCCTAATCAGTTAAATTTTAGTGGTTCAGGATCTGGAACAAGAGGATTTACAGTTAATTATCCCACGAGTGGAACAGAAGCAAATGTTTTTATGGATTTTGACTTTTTTATTACTGCAGCTGTTCTTGGTCAAAGAAATGCATGGGGATTGATGATTGATGATTCTAATAATCAGTTGGTTTATTGTATTTATGCAGCAGGCAATGATGGGAAATTTCATGTGTGGAATCAGAATAAAGATACTGCTGCTTTTGTTGGTGGTAGTTTTAATAAAGCATCAGCAGTAGATATTGCTGGAACTAATAAAATGAATGAAACAACACGTGTAAATCTTACTTATGCTACGGGTGTTTGGTTTAATGTTAAGGCAGCTCTGGATTTTACAAGAAAGCAAATTGTAAGTTTGAAAATCCAAAATAAAACTTCGCTCGAAGAAGTAACCTTAACAAATTTGCCCATGGTAAATTTAACAGCAACAAATGTTTCAAAAATTAGTTTAACAAATACTCGAAGCAGTATCGCAGGAAATGGAAATAATGCAAATCTTAACACTTCTATCGATAACTTCAAAACTTATAAGATGGTTGAAGTTGAAACCGATATAGTTACAATTACCTATAAAGATGGTCTAGGAAATGAGGTTAAACCCCAAAGAGTACAAGCTGATTTGGAAATTGGGTCAACCTACACTGCAACTGAAAGTGATAAAGCTACCTTTAACGATGGCTCATTCTATTACACTTATGATGCTGCCGCTACTTTGGCTGACAATGTTGTAGTTGCTTCCGGTGGAACATCAGTGATAAATTTGGTGTTTAAGAAAACTCCGTTTACTTCTGGAATATATAAATGGACTGGCGCAGCCAATGGTAAATGGTCGAACGAAGATTTTAATTTCACTACTGATGATATTAATAGCTTGGGTTATCAACCAGGTAATGGAGTACTTTTTCCGTCAGTTGGCGCAAATAAAACAATTAATTTAGCAGATATCTTTAATATCGGCGCAAATAACATGGAAATTACCGGAAGCAATTACAATATCAGTGGAGTTGGCGCAATTAATGGTTCTGGTGCATTGAATATTAATCTTGGCGCTTCTGATGTATTAACTTTAAATGTTACTAATAATTTAACAGGTGGAACTAGAATTACCGGTGGTAATGTTACAGTATCTAAAACAGGTGCTTTAAGTAATGGAGTTACAGTATCAGGTAATTCTGTTATTACTTATGGTGCTGCGGCAGTTACTATACCTGCAACAAATTTCTTAAGTTCTACATCAATAGTAGCAGGTGCTGTCAATTCTTCTTTAATCAGTGGAATGACAGCCGGAGCGGGAGTAAAGATTACCGTTTCAGCTGGCATGAACCATGCCGGAACTGATACAAGCCGTGCGTTCGATTTTGCTCCAAACGGTACATTATCAGCTGGTTCAGAATTGGAATTTAACGGAACCGGTACCGATAATCGAATAGGAATGACGTCTGCTTCAACTTCATATCTTGAAAATACTAAACTTAACTTAAAAGGCGCTACAATGCTGTATATTAATTCCAGTCAAAGTGCAGCTACAACAATTAATGTTGGCTCGCTCTCAGGTGAAGCAGGAACTAGGCTCGGCTGGGGTAGATCTTCAGACTTGACTCGTACAATTACTTGGAGTGTAGGCGCATTGAACGAAAATAGTGAGTTTGCCGGTTCAATTACAAATACCGGAGGTTATAATTCAGGTGGAAATTCTTGGATTGGCAATGCTACCCATTTTATTAAAGAAGGAACAGGAACGCTAACCATGTCGGGCACTGCAAATACCCATAATGGTAACTTTACTATTAATAACGGTACCTTGAATGTTACAGGAGTTATTGGCAATGCAACTTCATTAATCAATGTTGGACCGAGTGGTAATCTCAAAGGCACCGGAACGATTGGTGGCGCAACCACCGTAAACGGTTCTATCGAAGGAAGACTTAATTTTGGAGGTACGCTATCGTTAAATGGTACAACAAAATTTGTGGTGAATGGCACTAATGTTGGCGAATTTGATGTAATTAATGTTACCGGTAATGTAAATCTTGGAGGTGCAGTAGATGTAGTGGTTAACCAACCTGCAGGTATTATGGGAATAAATAAAGCTAAAAATTCAACTCCGATTGGTACAACCATTAAACTGATAAATGCAGCAAATATTATTACTTCTTTGCCTGTAATTCATTTTTCTGCTTCAGGTTGGACTTTCAAACCATCTACAGGTGAGCTGATTTATGACCCGAACAATGTTATAAGCGGTATTGGTAATAATAATATAGCATTCAACATCTATCCGACTCTCACCCGCGATTTTGTTAATGTTGAAGGAAATATAAAAACTATCGATGTATTCAGTCTCACAGGTCAGAAAGTAAAAAGTTTGGTTGCCAACGGAGCTAAAACTGTTGTAAACTTGAGTAACCTTACATCCGGCGCTTATATTATCAGAGCTAATATGGAAGATGGTTCGGCAAATATGCAAAATGTGATTCTGCAGAAATAAGATTTAATTTTCAATCTTTATAATCAGGCGCTTCGTCCCGAAACATCGGGATCGGAGCGCCTGTTTTGCTTTAAAATATATTTTTTAGTGTAGATAATTTTTATCCAATTAATCTGGCATTTTATCCACTTCGTTTAAATTGTACATTCGTTACTTTTGCAAACAAGGGACAAGCGATTTCCCAATCGCTTGATAAAAGGAAATACATTTTTCCCAATCGCTTGAAAATAAATCAAGCGAAAAGGATGTCGCTTGTCCCCAACTTATTAGTGTGATTAGCAAATTGTACATTGTAAATAAATTAAATCATTATCATGAAATTAAAAATTACATTTTTATCAGTATTGATGTTTACAATAACATCCGTTTTTGCACAAACCAATCCCGGTGCAGCCAATCTCAAACATCGCTGGACATTCGATAACGGCTCGTTAACCGATGAGGTTGGCGGAGTAGTGGGGACTATTGTAGGTGCAGGATCTTTGGTAAATAATGGTTTTGTGGCATCCAACGCTTATATGAACATTCCGGCCAGTCAGATTGGTATCAATGCTTATCCGGCACTTTCAATAGAAGTATGGTGTACGCCAGCCTCAGGTAAAAACGGCGGTTGGACTATGCTTACATATTTTGGAGAAACTGTTGGTACAGGTGGACGAAACTGTACTTTCCTTTCGATAGCTCGCGGCGATAATGTGTCGATGGCTACGCTTGAAACTTCTGTGTGGAACGGCGCTATCGGGCCTGAATACGATGATGGAAAGTTGCACCACTTTGTTTATACTGTCGATGCATCAACCATAACGTTGTATATAGATGGACAGTTTGTGAACTCAGGAGCACTTGCAGCAGGAAATACATTGTCAAAAGTGAGTACTTCACTCGGTTATCTAGGGCGTGGCGGCTGGACTGCTGATCCAAACTGGATTGGAACTTATCATAAATTCAGTATTTTTAATAAAGCATTGAATTCCGATGAAGTTTTGTTCCTTTTCCGCGAAGGCGCTGAAAAGCAGGCTGTAATAAATGCTACTGCTACTTCACTCGCATTCGACAATCATTATCCTTACGAAAGTTTTAACATCACCGGAGCCAATTTATCACAATCTATTTCTGTTTCTACTCCAGCCGGAATAATGCTTGCCGATTATGCAGGAAATAAGATAACTTCAATTCCGGCTAATGCTACCAATTTTGAAGTAGTGGCAGTATGGGATACGAATACTTCTGTTAATGGTGAAATTGTACTGGCTTCGGGAAGTGCTTCGGCGAAAATACCTGTAAAATCTGCATCGGACGAAGGTTGTTACAATTTACTTTATACCGATATCAGTAATTTTATCGTTGATCCGGGTTTAAATAATATAGCCAATTTCAAAGGTGGCTGGGGTGCCACAAGCGTTTCGAATATAATTAACGATCCGTCAAATGTATATTGCGGAGCATCGAGTATAAAAATTGGCGATGGTTTGAAAACCGGAAGTGGGTCGCTAAATTATGAACTTACAGGAATGATTGCTGAAAATACTACTTACCGTGTGAAAGTGATGCTGAAAACATTGGGAGGAAGTTTTCAACTTGGATTTTTGGGCTGGGATGCCACGCAGGGCGATTTGAATTTTAAAATTGATACGCAGGGTAAATGGCTAACGCTCGATACTACTTTTACCACAGGCGCAACTATGGGCGCAACGCAATGGATGTTTATCAATAACTGGCAATGCACCGGAGTTTTAGCTTATGCCGATAACTGGGAATTTTACCTGCTTCCCGATCCGGTTATCAATGTTTCACCCAAATCAGCAGCTTTTGATCCTGAACACACTTCGACTGAAATTTACGTTTCGGGTTTAAATTTAATGGAAAACATTTCGGTTACAGCGCCTGCAGGAATAAAGGCAAACCCTGTATTTTTAAATGCTGAAGCGTCAAATGAGTTGGTTACACTGCAATGGAACGGAACAACCCCGGTGGATGGATTACTCAAGTTAAGCAGTGGAACAAAAGAAGTGAAGATTCCGCTCAAATCAACATCAAAATCAAACAAGGAATGTTTTGTTCCAATGTTTACTGATAAAGTTAATTTAATCCCTGACCCATACACAAATAATTTTGCTTTGTTTGCAGGCTGGGGCGCCAAAAATTTCATAAATATTGTTGAAAATTCCGATTCTGTTTATTGCGGAAGTCATTCAGGGCGGATTGCTGGTCAAGGTTCAATGGATGTTTTGCTTAAAGGAATTGTAAAACCGGAAACTAATTATAAAGCGCGTGCTATGGTGCGTACTTTTGGTGGCGAATTTCAGTTGGGAGTGTATGGTATCGATACAATAAATACTGCAGATCTGACATCTATTATCGATACACAAGGCGAATGGATGCCTGTTACACTTGAATTTAAAACTGCAGGATTGGCTCGTACACATGGTTTGTTTTTCAATAACTTCCAACGTAGCGGTAAACGTGCATTTATTGATAACTGGGAACTTTACGAAGTTAATCCAAATGCAACTCGCACTGTAAGCGATTCGAATATAAAAGTGTATGCAAACCACGGGAAAATAATTACTGAACTTGAAATTCCGGTGATTTCTATAGTAGAAATTAATGTTTATAATGTTCAAGGTATGCTTCTTTCGTCGGATAAATTGCAAACTACAGGAGGAAAAATAACACATAAACTTAGTGCCGAAACCGGAAAAGGTGTTTATATAGTGCAAATTCTCGCTAACGGACAAAGTTTCTACAACACTCGTGTGGTGAAGTAAATAATTTTAAATCATTGTTGTTCGGTAAAAATCATTAGATTCTTCGCTTCGCTCTGAATGACAGTGTTTTGTATTGAATTTGTTTGTGAGGGGTTTGGATGGCGGCGAAGCC
>CAYQWD010000191.1:0-5876 GCA_964420955.1 uncultured Paludibacter sp.
TCTTTGTTCTTTATTCTTTGTTCTTTGTTCTTTATTCTTTGTTCTTTGTTCTTTGTTCTTTGTTCTTTAAAATGAAAAATATCATCTCAAAACTCAATAAAGCATTCGAGAGTCGTGTCAGGCTTGGTATAATGTCGGTACTGATGGTCAATGATTCGATGGATTTCAATTCGTTGAAAGAGTTGCTTGATGTAACCGATGGAAACCTTGCAAGTCATCTGAAGGCGCTGGAATCGCTATATTATATACAGACCAGCAAACAGTTTCTGGGGCGAAAACCTAACACTTCCTATTCAATAACAAATGAAGGTAAAACAAGTTTTGAAACACATTTAAATGCACTTGAAGAACTTATTAAATAATTTTTTTTGAATTTATACTTTGTATTTCAAAGTACTTTTTAAACATACAGCAAAATCTTTTCAAACAAAAAAACAAATCATTATGGAAACAAAAATTAAAAAAGCAGAAAAATTCAGCGCATCAGTAACATGGAAAGGCATTGTTATTGTTTTCATCTCGTTTATTTTACTTATACCGGGAGCAATGATTCAAAGCCTGATAACGGAACGCAAGGTAAGAAGCGAAATTACTATTCAAAATATCAATGAACTTTGGAGCAGGGATCAAACATTCACAGGTCCGGTACTTAACATTCCGTACGAAACGGTAAATACCAACAGCAAAAATGAAACGAAAACCCAGAGACACACATTAACCCTGACGCCTTCAGAGCTGAAAATTACAGGGAAACTCAGCCCCGAAGAACGACATTACGGAATATATAAAGCTATTCTGTATAAAAGTGATTTACAGATTACAGGAACATTCCGGAAACCTGATTTTAAAGAAATCAATCACAGCAAAGTTCTCTGGGATGAAGCTACTATCAAAATCGGGATTACCGATCTGCGTGGAGTAACTGTAAATCCCAACATTGAATTAGAAGGAAAAGTAATAAATCTTGATGCAGGTGGCAGTTCGACTGAGGAAACCGGCACAGGACTGATTGGAAAAGTTCAGAATTTAAGTGAAACCGACACATTGAAAGAAATTTCATTCTCCGGGAAACTTGCGTTGAAAGGCAGCAACAGTCTTAACTTTATTCCGATGGGTAAAAGCACACGTGTAAATCTATCGGGCAAATGGAGCGATCCGGGATTTACAGGAAGTTTCAGTCCCGAACATAAAATGACTGAGAAAGATTTCTCAGCCGAATGGAATGTCTTGCATTTCAACAGAAATATACCTGAGTTTTGGATTGATGGAAATGTAAATGATTTGACATCGGCTTCATTCGGTGTAAATCTTGTAAACATGGTTGATCATTATCAGCAAAATGAACGATCGGCAAAATATGCCATAATGTTTATTGCACTTACTTTTGTAGTTTTCTTTTTTGTCGAAATATTTACGAAAAAGAAAGTACATCCTATTCAGTATGCTTTAGTAGGGGCTTCGCTTATACTTTTTTACACGCTGCTTTTATCTCTATCGGAACAAATCGGGTTTGGATTCGCCTATTTAGCTTCAGCCATTGCAATTATTTGTATGATAACACTTTATGCAAAAAGTATTTTTAAAAACATGAAACATGCCGGTATTCTGAGTTTGCTACTTGCAATACTTTACACTTTTCTTTATGTAATAATTCAGATTGAAGATATCGCTTTACTGATAGGAAGTATCGGATTATTTATAATACTTGGGGTAATTATGTTTGTGTCGGGAAAAATAAACTGGTACAAAACCGAAATCACAGACGAAAATCCGACTTGAGAAGATTAAACTGATAAAAATGCAATGTAATGGCTAATTTCGGAGCATGAAACTGGCACATTACATTGCAATAGCTATCAAAATAAAGTATTTATAAAAAGATGTTTACATATCTGTTTTTACAAATTTCTTTGTAATTAAATGAGAATGGCTATTCGATATATTAATGAAATAAATACCTGCCGACAAATCAGCAGTATTAATAATAGTTTTATTCAAATCCGATTTTTTCACAATCAATCTTCTGCCATTTATATCTGTTATGCTGATTTGCGTGCCCGGAGTAAATTTTTCCGTTCCGATTTCAATGAAATTTTTAGCAGGATTTGGATAAATACTCAGTTCATAAGCTTGCGTATTATTTACTGCACTACCCTCGCTAACGACTTTCAGAACTCCACCAGAAAAATTCCAGATGAGGTTTTCGCCGGGTTTTTCAGGAATTAATTTCGTAAACGATCCTGAAATTGAAGAGCCTGTAAATAAAGTAAACTGATCGCCGGCTTGCAATGTTGCCGTTCCATTTACACTTAAATTGAGAGTACCTTTTATTGCTACAGCTCCGGTGGATGTTAATCTATCTGATGTGTTAAGAGAGCGGTTAATTTCCATATTACACTGACTGCCTTCGAGGAGATTTAAAGATGCCACGCTTAACGTTCCGATATTGGTTGTAGTAACTGATGGATCGCCTGGTTGCAAAAACCCTCCGGATTGTATTTCAACGTTTGCAGGTATTGTTCCTCTTCCTGCCAAAGTTGCCTCGTTCATTACTGTTACTTTACCTGTTCCGGTTTGAACGCCGTTAATTATCAACATCCCATTGCGCACAGTGGTTGTACCTTTGTAGGTATTGTTACCTGTCAGTTTCCAGTATCCGTTTCCCTCCTTAACAATGGTAGTAGTTCCATTGTAACTTTTATTTGAACATTCGTTGTTTATAACTCCACTGAAAGTTTCGTCAGTGCCTGCTCCACCAACAATCCAAGTCATGGTTGCTGAATTGTTCTGTTTATCTGCACCTGAAAGAAAAGTGCCTGATGGACCCGATAAGCCTCCCAAATACATAGTACTTGCATTTTTCCAGCAAACAATTTTTGTATTCCCAGAAGTTACTATTCGTCCGTTAGGTATTCCTGCAGTATTGTTCAGCATAAATTGATTTCCATCAGAGGTAGTACCGATTCCATTGGCAAATACAGTTCCACTGAATTGCGACCAATCTCCTTGAATATATTCACGCACATAAGTGATATTAAAATTTAAATTTCCGTTTCCGCTTACTTTGCTGTAAATATAGCAGTTTCGAAAAGGCTCGAAGCTTGATGTTTTTCCATCGGCCACAGTAATTGGGGCGTAGTAATTCTCGTAATCGGCTGTTGCACCACCGCTGGTTTTCAGTTTACCGCCATTCAGAATATAGAGTTTATCGGCAGCCATACTGGCATTAATATTATCGATACCATTTATATCAAAAGTTCCATCGTTTATGGTTGTAACACCTTCGTAAGTATTGGTTTTTTTGAACAACATCGTCCCCGCACCTGTTTTGGTTAAAGCGCCCGTACCGCTAATTAAACCATTCATTGTAATTGTTGCAGCGCTATTTGCTACACTGAACTCACCATTTCCTTCCAATGCAACATTTCTGTCGGTAGCAACCGAAGCACCTGTGTAATTAACTTTACCTCCGCGAATCACAAAATTAAAATCATAATTTTGCGAAGCTCCTATTGAACTTGATAAACCTCCGTTGGCGAGTTTGCCAATTTCAAGTGTCCCTGAATGTAAAACTGTGGCTCCTGAATAATTATTTTCTGTAGATAATGTAAGTTTACCAACGCCGGCTTTGTTAACCGATCCTGCTCCGGTCAAATTTCCGCTTCCCACAATTGTATAATCAGTCGATGAATTTACAACAGTTGTTCCAATTGCAACAGACTCAGTAACATTGATGGTTTGAGAACCAGAACCTGTGGGAAATAACACTTTTGAATTATCAATAAAAATTGTATTTACTGTTCCGTTGTTCCAGTTTACAGCAGATTTATTCCAGTTTGTATCAGTGGCAGGCAACCAAGTTAATTCAGGCACAAAAGTAGTAAAATCGGTATAAGCCACAGGAACAGGTTTGGTTTTTATTGAAAATTCGTTGGAATATGTTGAAAAACCTCCTTCGTTGAAAGCTCTCACGCGAAGTGTAACAGCTTGCTCGGGCGATAATCCCGAAAGGTTATAAGAATTAACATTTTTCCCCGTACGTGCAATTTCAGTAAAAGTTCCGTTTATTTTTTGTTCGACACAATAACCCGATTCTTTATCGGTAAAATCGAACCATGTGAGATAAACATTATTTTGGGTGGTAGAATCAGCTAAAAGATTCAGCGGAGCACGTAAAAATTCCTGTGAATAAGCCGGAGTAATGCTGTTGATATAATTTTCGATATTCAGGTAGCCGTTTGCAGACATTGCAACAGCATCAGTAGCCAGATTTGGATTTAATCCGTTTGACAACTCCCATGCATCTGGTATTCCATCACTATCTGAATCGACTCGTTTGGTTCCTGTCCAGAAATTCCATGCCGTAGGCACACCAATTGGCAATTCTGTTTCGTTGGCAATAAATTTTCCTTTTTTGCCAAGCGATTTTACCTCGTTCACCACGTAACAATCCAACAAATCGCGGTAAGGCAACGAAGCGCCTACATAAGGTAAAAGCGAATCGAAAAGCGCTTGAGCAGGCCATTTAGGCACTACAGGATAATTGTAGGGTGAAGTTTGAAAATCAGGACCGCCACCATATTCGCTTTTTGGCACCAAATAACCGTCTAACGAGCCATTCCTGTTTTTATCCCACCAGTTATCATCAGCATAAATATGATAATTTGCATTTCCGCCCCCAAGCGCCGAAGTAGAATTTGCAGGACCGTTGATGAAATAATTGCTTTCGCAGTTTGCATACGAATCGCCTTCGGAATCGCCACCCATAATGTATGCTCCGGACGACCAGTTGTAAACCATATTATTTACATATTGATTCACTCCTTTAATTTTATTGTTACGGGTATCGTTATCTACATATAAATTGCGGTAAAGTGTAACTCCGCCATTGGTTTGAATTAAACCACCTGCTGAATGACTTAGCAAACCCTGTGAAATAATTGAATTCTGAATTGTAATATTCGAAGGATTTTCGCCGCTGATCGAAAATGTTTCATCGCGTCCCCATGCAACAGAAACATGGTCGAATATCATGTTACTTCCATTTGCGATTCCACATGCATCTTTCCCGCTATCGCCCACGGCGCCCATGCGGATTCGTAGGTAACGGCAAATCACATTATTCGCACCTGAAAATGAGAAACCATTTCCGTAAATGGTTATACCTTCGCCCGGTGCAGTTTGCCCTGCAATATAAATATTTGAAGAAACCACATACGGCTTGAAATGCGTATCACACCTGCCACATCGAAAACTACAATGCGGTTCGAAGCGCTCACAGCATCGCGAAATGAACCAGAACCGGCATCGTTCAGGTTTGTAACTCTGTAAACAGTGGGATTTGAAGAAGCCCGCGCGCCTCTGGCAAATTTACCAAAACCTTCAGCGCCAGGAAATGCAAGTTGCTGTGCTTGAATATTCAGTAATACTGCAAAAACAAGTAATAACACAGGCAAGATTTTTTTCATGATACTTCCATTAATTATTTCATTGCAAATATAAACTATAAATTTTCAGGTTTTATATACAAAAATGACATAAAATGTTGATGTTTTGATTGAGAAGATTAACATTTCAAACTAAATGAAAAATTAAAATTCGAAAAATATGATTTTTCAAACCAGTCAGCGTGTTTGCACCTGACAGCGCAATCTAATTTTATGAATTGAGAAAAAATTAATATGAAAACAAATAACAAAAATAATGCTTAGCAAAAATAATCAAGCCGTCGGAATGTAAAAATACCTTCTGAGGGCTCAAATTATTTATTTAAAAATCAATGTTGTCCGGTATTTTTTTTAAAAAATGACTAAAATGAGATCTCTCACTCCGTTCGAGCTGACAATCATCTATTTATATGTTTGTGAGGGGTTTGG
>CAYQWD010000192.1:0-882 GCA_964420955.1 uncultured Paludibacter sp.
AGTATTTAAGCGCAAAACTCAAAGACTAATTTAAACATATCCAAAGGTTTAAATAAAATATATTTGAATGCTAATTACGCAAATTATCACAAATCAAACAATTTCAATATTTTAAATTGTATTGAATGATTTGTGATAATTTGCGTTTTTTTGTGAACCAACGGTCAGCGTAGCTAAATTTGCGTTCATCTTTCTTTTCAGACAAGTTCTTTCGTTTTTAATATATCTCACCGATTATCTGAAGCAATCCTTTTTCGCGCTGTTCGTAAGAAAAATGCTCTAAAACACGTTTACGCGCTTTACTTCCGGTCTCTAACTTCATCGCCTTGGCAATTGCCTGTTCAATTTCTTCCACATTCCTACGTTTTACAATTATACCGGTATCGGCAATTGCATCCGGAATTCCATTAATATCTGAACCAACAGGAATACATTCGAGCAACATGGCTTCGCTGAGCGTATTTGGCATACCTTCGGTGATTGATACCTGTACAAATACTTTTGCCTGATTATAATTTTCAATCAGTACCTCCGTGGGGCAAAAAGTAGGAATTATGGTTAAATTAGCAATTTTTGAAGCCTGATAATTTTCTTCGACCCATTCCTGATAAGCAGGATGCAAACCTATCAGCACAAACTGCCACTGACTATTTCGTGCAGCAACTTCAATAAACATATCAAATCCCTTGTTCCGGAAATCGCCCAAATGACTCATTGTTCCTACTGTAAGTACTCTGTTTTCAATTTTTGCGATATTTTCATCCCGAACAAACCGCCTGCTATCAATACCATTATTTAAATATTTAACGGGGGTTTTAAAACCCTGCACATAATGTTTTACACCATCAACATGCGGATTTTCAGAATTATAATACCGATTTT
>CAYQWD010000192.1:929-5867 GCA_964420955.1 uncultured Paludibacter sp.
ATATTTCACAAAAAAAGCCCTATACATATTTCTGTAAATGCCTTTGGATAATTCATGATAACAAACTGTTTCCTGTCCACCAATAAAAATCACGGATTTGGAACCGGTAAGTTTAGCTAAAAAAACCATTACGGCAGCATGATAATCGCCAAACCAACACACAAACAAAGCTTTATGATGTAATATTCCTGTAAATAACAAAATAAAACTCATCTTGAGTTGATTTATAAAATAATGATAATTTCCTTTAGCCTGATAAAGTAAAATGGATTTAAGCGGATATTTTCCGGCAAGAATTTGCTCATCACCGCGAATAAACGATGAATTATTGGGTTTTATATAAATTAGTTTCATGTGTTTGAAATTTTGAACAAAGACCAAAGACTTGATAAACACCTCTCTGTGTTTGCATTTTGCTCAGTGGATTTTCATCTGTTTATAATTTTAAATCTGATCCTACTCCCCATTTGGCAAAGTTCAAGTCCAAGCCTAAAGAGGAATAAAAAAAGGTACATAAACAATAAAATTTATCCTGCAAATATACACAATGATATTTACACTCTAAATCAACAAGGCATTAATCTGAATAAATTGAAACATTTCGTGTGATTTTTAGTAACTTTGCCAACTAATAAAAAAGGTAGAACACACAGCCCAACTTTCAAAATTTTTAAAATGCGTATTCTCATTACCGGACATAGCGGGTTTATCGGATCGTATCTGGTTCCGATATTAGAAAACTACCATGAGTTAGTGCTTTGCGACACAAAAAATGGCATCGACATAACTGACTGGGAACAGGTTTCGCAATTCAGAGAAATTGATTGCATTATACACTTGGCCAATTTATCGTTTGTACCCGCTTCGTTCGAAAATCCGAAGTTGTTCTATCAAACCAATTTGATTTCGACACTCAATGTGCTGGAGTTGTGCAGGATAAATAATGCGCGAATGATTTATTTCAGTTCATATATGTATGGCACACCGGACTATCAACCCATTGACGAGAATCACCCAAAGCGGGCTTACAATCCGTATGCTCAAACCAAACTGTTAAGTGAGAGTCTGTGCGAAGGTTACAACCGAGATTTCGGTATTCCTGTAACGGTTTTACGTCCGTTCAATATATATGGCAAAGGACAAAATTCTGATTTTTTGATTCCTACTATTATCAATCAAGCTAAAACAGGTAAAATCAGAATAAAAGACGATCGCCCGAAACGCGATTATATCCATGTAGCCGATATTGCAGATGCGGTTCGTACCATCATAAACAAACCTGCTAAGCCTGAAATGCAGATATACAACCTGGGCTCAGGCAAAAGTTATTCGGTAAAAGAAGTGATTGAACTGATTTGTGCAAATTTCGAAAATAAGATAGAATACACCTGTTCCAACGAAATTCGCCAGAACGAAGTAATGGATACAATTGCCGACATTTCGAGAATCAAAAACGAAATGGACTGGCAACCCAAAATTTCGCTGGAAAAAGGAATAAAAGAGTTAATAAATTCAGTATGAAAAAAATTTTAGTTACCGGTGCCGGTGGTTTTATAGGCTCACATCTCACTGAACTTTTGGTCAGCAAAGGTTACGATGTGAAAGCTTTTGTACATTATAACTCATCGAACAAATGGGGTTGGCTCGATAATTCAACTATAAAAAACGATGTAGAAGTAATTACAGGCGATATTCGCGATATGGATTCGGTATTTGCTGCCATGCAGGGATGCGATAGTATATTTCATTTGGCTGCGCTTATTGGCATACCATATTCTTACATTTCGCCACAAGCTTATATAAAAACCAATATCGATGGCACGTATAATATTTTACAATCGGCTCGCCAGTTAAGTGTCGAAAAAATTATTGTAACTTCAACCAGCGAAACTTACGGTACTGCACAATATGTTCCAATAGACGAAAATCATCCGATGGTTGGTCAGTCGCCATATTCCGCTACCAAAATCGGCGCCGACCAATTAGCCATAAGTTACTATAAATCATTTGATTTACCTGTTAAAATTGTTCGTCCGTTCAACACGTATGGTCCTCGTCAGTCAGCACGCGCCATTATCCCAACAGTAATATCGCAAATATTAAGCGGAAAGCACCAACTAAATTTGGGCAACCTCACTCCTACTCGCGATCTCACTTTTGTGAAAGATACTGCCAACGGGTTTTTGCAAATTGCCTTAGCCGAAGGACTTTGGGGCGAAATTACCAATATCGGTATGCACCAAGAAATTACAATTGGCGATTTGGTAAAACTAATTGCTGGATTAATTGGAACAGAAGTAGAAATCCTTTCAGACGAACAGCGCATTCGGCCGGATAAAAGCGAAGTTGAACGTTTGTTCTGTAATAACTCGAAAATACTTGCCAACACACAATGGAAACCTGCTTACACGCTCGAAAGTGGATTGACAGAAACCATTGAATGGATAAAAAATAATTTATTATATTTTAAAACAGATATTTACAATGTCTAAACGCGCTGTTATACTTGCAGGCGGCAAAGGTACAAGACTAAAACCATACACAATTAGCCTGCCAAAACCTTTGGTTCCGATAGGCGAAATGCCCATTATTGAAATTATCATTCGCAAATTATCACAAAGTGGTTTCGAACGGATTACGATTACGATTAATCACATGGCAGATATTATTCGTGCGTTTTGTGGTGATGGCAGTAAATGGGGTATTAAGATTGATTATTCGTTAGAAGACAAACCTTTAAGCACCATGGGTCCGCTGAAATTAATCAATGATTTGCCTGACAACTTTCTGATAATGAATGGCGATGTTCTGACCAATCTGGATTTTGGGGTATTTTACGAAAATCATGTAAGCGAAGGAAATATCTTTACGGTTTCGGCTTACACACGCGAACAAAAAGTAGATTACGGCGTACTGGAAACAGGAAATGACCATAAACTGCTAAACTTTATCGAAAAACCGACTACTACCTATATCGTAAGTATGGGTGTGTATATGGCTAACAAACAAATACTTGATTATATCCCTGAAAATCAGTTTTATGGCTTTGATCATTTGATGCACGATTTGATTAAGGCTCAAAATCCTGCATCCGTTAAGGTTCATTCAGGTTACTGGCTCGACATTGGCCGTCCTGACGATTATGAAAAAGCCTGCGAAGATATGTCAAAATATCAATTCTAAGGGATATCCGAAAAGATTTTTTTTATTTGAAACAGGTTTTTATTTGATCTCCGTTTTTCCATATTTTTTCGGGTTTCAATTGTCCTTGTCGATACAAAATTTCACGATAATCGTTTGTTTTAAAAACAATAAAATCGGCTTTCATTCCGGGTTTTAAAATTCCCCTGTCCGATAATTTCAGCGTTGCTGCAGCTCTGCAAGTGATTGCTGCCCACATTTCAGCCATGCTTAGTTTTTCATTCATTCCTAAAATAGCAGCTTGAGTCAGTAAGTCGCCCATTGGTGCCGAGCCCGGATTCCAGTCGGAAGCAATAACGAGCGTTGTTCCCGCATTGAGAAGTTTGCGTGCAGGTGCAAAAGGTTCAGCCAAACCAATAGAAGCGCCGGGCAATGCAACTGGAAATGTATTACCTTTTGCAAGAATAGCTATTTCAGCGTCATCGGCAGCTTCGAGATGGTCAATGCTAAGGATATTCAAATCATTGGCAAGTTGAGCGCTTCCTGTGCTGAACTGATCGCCATGCATTAAAATATCAAAACCCATTTCACTGGCTAAGAGTAAATAATTTTTTGCTGCTTCCACAGAAAACGCTCCATTTTCAACAAAAATATCTACTCTGTTTGATAAATTCCGCTTTTTAATTTCAGGTAATAATTCTTCTGAGATTATTTTCAGATAATCGTTTTCATCACCATAAAAATCTTTCGGAATAATATGTGCTGCAAGGCATGTTGAAATTAAATCGGCAGAAGTTTTTGCTTTGGCAAGTTTTATGGCTTCCAGCATTTTCAGTTCGTGTTCAACTGAAAGTCCGTAACCACTTTTAACTTCAATAGTTGTAATTCCCTGGCGAAGCAATGCATTGGCTCTTTCTGATGTTAGTTTTGCAAGTTCTTCAACCGTTGTTTCACGGGTTTTGGTTACAGTGTTCCAAATTCCACCTCCTGAAGCGGCAATTTCCTGATAACTTTTCCCTGCAAGTCTCATAGCATAATCTTTTGCTCGCGAACCCGCCCAACAAATATGTGTGTGCACATCTATCATTCCGGGAATACACACATAGTCATCATTAATTTCGCCTGCAATCTCGTAAGGATATTTTTTTTTCAGAATTTCGTAATTAGCTATTTCTGTAATTTTTCCATCGAAATAAACTATGCCGGCATTTTCAATTATTTCCAACTGATCATCATTCAAAGCGCCTCTCAAGGGGAGTTTATCCATTGTAAGAATTTGAGCAAACGGTCCGATAAGCGTACCTTCTGATAAATTATTTTGAGATGCTGTAGTCATTTTTGCTTAAAATATTGAACACAAATTGCGTAAATATTAATTTGAATTCATCTAATTTGATTTTATGAATATTTTACTTATTTGAGTTTCTTAAGTTGTTGGAAAGATTTAATGTTGTATTAATATTTGACCTCTCCCTAAATCCCTCTCCCAAGGAGAGGGACTTTGCTGGGTGCAACGTTTAAAGTTATTACGACAAAATTTTATTCCGTCAACTTATTAATATAATTGTATGATCTGAATTTTTGTTTTATTTAAAGGTCACATTCCCCCTTTAGGGGGTTAGGGGGCTTGTTTTATATCCAGCATCTGCATGCCGGTAAATTCCCATTGCCGGATCGTTGAAAAGCACGCATTTCAGGGAATCAGCTGCCTTGTCGGTACCATCAGCAACTACAACCATACCGGCATGTTGCGAAAATCCCATTCCCACACCACCGCCATGATGAAAAGAAACCCAC
>CAYQWD010000193.1:0-2095 GCA_964420955.1 uncultured Paludibacter sp.
AAAACAATTTGTTGTTCCTGCCGGTGCAAAAGGGAAAGATGTATCCATACATTTCGAAGCTATCATGGGAAAGCAGAAATTCTATTTCAATGGAAAACTGGTAAAAGAAAATAAAGGTGGATATTTGCCTGTTACACTCGATATTACTTCGTATGGCGCTCAAGCCGGAGACACCTGTTTGATTGCAGTTTTGGCTGACAACAGCGATGACAGAAGTTATCCACCAGGGAAAACGCAACTTACGCTCGATTTTGCTTATCATGGTGGCATTTATCGCGATGTGTGGATGATTTGTAAAAATAAAGTTGCAATTACCGATGCTATTGAGTCAAATAAAGTTGCCGGTGGTGGCGTTTTTGTACATTACGATAATATTAGCGCTAAAATTGCTGATGTGTTTGTTGATACCGAAATAAAAAATAATGATAAAAAAGCCCGAACTGTAACACTTCAATCTACTCTGAAAGATAAATCAGGTAAAGTTGTTAAGGCAATCAGTTCAAAAATTACGCTTAAGTCCGGCGAATCGAAAACAATAAAACAAAGTACTACTGTAATAAATCCCCAACTTTGGTCGCCTGAAAATCCATATTTATATCATATAAATTTATTGGTTAAAGATGGGAAAAGTGCTATTGATGGTGGAACTATCAGAATCGGCATTCGTAAAGCTGAGTTCAGAGGAAAAAATGGATTTTTCCTGAATGATAAACCTTACGGACAATTGATTGGTGGAAATCGGCATCAGGATTTTGCTTATGTGGGCAATGCTTTGCCAAATTCGCAGCAATGGCGCGATGTGAAACGCCTGCGCGATGCCGGAATGACTATTGTACGCGCGGCACATTATCCGCAGGATCCGGCTTTTATGGATGCCTGCGATGAGTTAGGCATGTTTATGATTGTGGCTACGCCCGGCTGGCAATTCTGGAATCGCGATAGCACTTTTGCCGAACTTTCTTATCGTTATACACGCGAAATGATTCGTCGTGATCGCAATCACCCTTCGGTATTACTTTGGGAACCGATACTGAACGAAACACGTTTTCCTTTAAATTATTCTTTAAAAGCTTTACAAATTACAAAAGATGAATTTCCCTTTCCCGGACGACCCGGCGCAGCTGCCGATTTACACTCCGATGGCGTTGCTGAACATTATGATGTGGTTTACGGGTGGCCTACGGACGAAGGCAAAGTTAATCAATCAATATTTTGCAGGGAATTTGGCGAAAACGTGGACGATTGGTATGCACACAACAATAACAACCGTGCCAGCCGCAGTTGGGGCGAAAAACCACAACTTATTCAAGCGCTTTCACTGGCAAAATCTTATGGAGAAATGTATCACTCAACCGGACAATTTGTTGGCGGCGCACAATGGCATCCGTTCGATCATCAGCGCGGATATCATCCCGATCCGTACTGGGGAGGTATTTTCGATGCATTCCGCCAGCCAAAATATGCGTATTATATGTTTAAAAGTCAGATAAATCCGCAATTGAAAGTTGAAAATGTAGAAACCGCACCTATGGTTTTTATTGCTAACGAAATCACTCCCTTTTCAGACAAGGATATGGTTGTATTCAGCAATTGCGACTCTGTGCGACTTACAGCTTACGATGGGAAATCGTGGACGAAACCAGTTGAAAAAGCTAAATTTGAGTTGCCAAATGCTCCTGTGGTTTTCGAAAATGTGTTTGATTTTTGGGAAGCCCGTGAGTTTTCGTACAAACAGAAAAACTGGCTGAAAGTAAACTTTCTGGCTGAAGGAATCATAGATGGTAAAGTCGTTTGCAGCGTAAAGAAGATGCCTTCTCGACGCTCCACAAAAATTCGTTTAAGTATTGATAAACTTAGTAAAGACCTTGTTGCTGATGGTTCGGACTTTATAGTTGTTATTGCAGAAATTACCGACGATAACGGTAATGTTCGCCGATTGGCAAAAGACAATATTGTTTTCGAGGTAACCGGTGAATGTGAAATTATCGGAGATCAAGCTATTGGTGCAAATCCCCGTGCTGTTGAATGGGGTTCAGCACCTGTTCTGATACGATCTACAACAAAAGCCGGAAAAATAAAAGTAAAAGCCCATGCT
>CAYQWD010000193.1:2105-2384 GCA_964420955.1 uncultured Paludibacter sp.
CCGACTGCTGCCGAAATCGAGTTTGAAAGTATTCCTGCTGAGTTCCCTTTCAATTTCATTGAACAGAAAAAAGGTGTGAAAAACGGAAGTATTTCCAACAGAAAACAAATCGTGAATGAATTAAGTGATGAGCAAAAGAAAAAGTTGCTCGATGAAGTAGAAAAACAGCAAACGGAATTCGGAGTAAAGAAATAGTTTTTGGGGAAATACTTAAGATTGTTTTTTGATAATTAAAGCAGTTTTAACCTGCACTTTACAGAATAAACGATGCTTGGGAGG
>CAYQWD010000193.1:2421-2697 GCA_964420955.1 uncultured Paludibacter sp.
AGTCGGAACTCTGTCCTCCCGGAAAAACAAAAGCCTGACAAAACTCATTTTTGTCAGGCTTTTTTGTGTGCAGTTTTTTCGCTATAAATGCAAATAGCTTTCATTATTTGGGTTTAATTTCCACCAATACAACATATTAATACTTGTTTTGTACATTTATTTCTCAATAATATTGTAGTATTGTAACACTTTTCTCTCATTAATATAGATGCAAAAATACATTTTTCTCCTGCATTGTAAAGTTTACGGCACTTTTATTTCTTCACCATTCACTAC
>CAYQWD010000193.1:2720-5866 GCA_964420955.1 uncultured Paludibacter sp.
TTTCGCAGTTAATAAATTCGCTTTTCTGTTTTGCTCCGTGAATATCAATATTTGAAATAGTGATATCCGATATTGGCGATTCTTCGAGGCCGCGAATATAAATCGGTGTTTTAACATCTACGCCGGTTAAATTGCTTATGTGGATGTTCCTGAAAATTGGCGTTCGGTCTGAAACTGGTTCTTCGGTCATATTGCTGTATTTTAAATCCATAATGATGGCTTCGCGCTGAATATTGCGCATCACGATATTATTTACACGGATGTTTTCGACAACACCACCCCTTCCGCGTGATGATTTGAGACGGATGCCTCGGTCGGTACCATCGAACACGCAGTTTGAAATGGTAATATTACGAACACTTCCGCTCATTTCACTGCCAATAACTACACCGCCATGTCCCGAAAGCATTGTACAGTTGGTTATGGTAATATTTTCGCAAGGTGCATTTAATTTGCGTCCCTGCAAATCGCGTCCACTTTTTATGGTTATGCAATCGTCGCCAACGGAAATATGGCAATCTGAAATATGCACGTTTTTGCACGATTCAGGATTAATCCCATCGGTGTTCGGCGATTTTGGGTTGATGATGGTCAGTCCTGATATTTTAATATTCTCGCTGAATTGCGGGTTTACCGTCCAGAAAGGCGAATTTACGATTGTTACACCTTCAATTTTAATATTTTTACAACGCAGCATTTGAATAAACGGCGGTCTGAAAAATCTTCTCTGCAAAGTCGACACATAATCCTGATTTGTTTCGGCATAAAGGCTTTTAACATCATTTGCTTCGTCCCACATTTTCTGATATTTGTTTATATCGCGCACACCATTTTCCTTCAGGTCAATCATCACTCTAAAAAGTTCGTTCCACCATTTTTTACCTTGTCCTTCGAGTTTGCCTTCACCTTTTATAGTTATATTTTCAGCATCCACAGCATACATCAGCGGCGAAAAGCTTTTCATCAAAACGCCTTCGTAGCGCATTTCTACATACGGAAGATAGTCGTCGAAATTATCAGAAAAAACTAATGTTGCACCAGCTTCGAGTTGAAGCGTTATGTTACTTTTGAGCTTTATTGAACCTGTAAGATAAGTTCCGGCAGGAAAAAACAAAGTTCCGCCACCTTTTGCATTGAGTTTATCAATGGTTTTATTGATAAGTGCGGTGTTAAGTTTTCTACCGGTTGCATCTGCACCCGCCTTCTGCATATCGACTAATGCAGCTGAAACTGATGACCAAAAAATTTGAAATATAAAAAGAAAAATAAGAATTTTTTTCATAATTTTTTTTATGTGTTATTTACTTAAATATTCTCCGGCTGTTAAAACTGGTAATGCAGAGTTTTTAAAATCTTTTTTATTGCGAGTTATAATAATATTCAACCCATTTTCTAATGCTGTATAATATTGTATAGCATCTTCAAAATCGGTAAATTCCGATGCTAATGAAAGTTCTGTAATTTTATCATCGAAAGGCAACACCTCTACCAATACTTTGAACTGAATCAAGATTTTACGGGCAATATCTTTGCCATGTATCTTTGAAAGTATATAATTTACATTTGCAATCGATAATGCTGAAATATAAAGTTCAACCTTTTTTTTATCGGCAAGTGTGAACAAAAGTTGTGCATCTCTGTAAAATCCCTCTCGTTTTGCCAATAAATCAAGTATAATATACGTATCAACCAATAATTTTTCCATTACTTATATTTTTGATCTAAATAATCAGCATAGTCTTCAATCGCATCTAAATCTTTGGATGATATTACTCCTGTCAAACTTTCTACCAATGGACTAACCATATCTGTTGAATTCTTTTTGTAGGTCAATGAATGTAAGTAGTTTTCTATTAATTTTGATAGACTTAACTTGTTTGATTTTACATAACTTTTTGCTTCTTCAATAATTGTCTTATCTAAATTTAATGTCAGTTTTGTATTCATTTTGATTGGTATTTATATTTATACGTATAAATATAAATTAAATATACGTAAATTGCAATAATGATAATCAATTTATTGTTTTATTAAATGAATAATCACCACATTTTACAGCTTTTGGTGTGTTCTCTCCCGGTAAAAACACATGAGCCGTGCAATTTGCAGGTACTGTTAGATTTAATGAAAAATTCTTTCCCTCTAATTTCCAATCCACAGCAATTTCTCCGTAAAGTGTTTTTGTCGATGCTTTAACATAAGTGATATCACCCACAATTTCAGGTTTAATTATAAAGTGTTTCATTCCGGGATTTTTCGGATCAGTTTGAATTCCTGCCAGCGAAGCAAAAAACCATTCATCGATATGTCCAAGCATAAAGTGATTCCACGAAGAACCTCTGCGCGGATCCCACTGCTCGGTAAGTGTTGTAGCTCCAAATTTTAACTGAAAACCATATCCGGGAGCATCGTAATGATTAAACATTTTATACATCACTTCATTCAGTCCATTGTTGGCTAAAGTCTGATACAGATATCTGCTTCCAATGTCGCCGGTGGTTAGTCTGTTGCCATTTTTTTCAATATCTTTTACCAGATTATCAAGTACAGCCAGTTTGTTTTCCGGTGCTACAATTTCCATATATAAAGCCATAGCATTGGCAGTTTGGCTTCCTGTGGCATATTGTTTTGTTTCATAATTGAAAAATTTTGTATTGATAACTTCCCGAACTTTTTCAGCTAAAGCAGAATAATATGATACATCATAATTGTTCCCGACCAGTTCAGCCGATTTTACAAGATATTTCAAAGCATAAAAATAATAAGCAGTTGCTACAAAAGGGACGGGTGTATTTCGGGCGTATCCGGCTTTAAAATTCCCGTAATCGTACCAATCGCCCAACCCGAATGAAAGAACGTGATTGTCGGCACGGGAAGTCATATAATCCACCCAGCGTCGCATTGCCTGATAGTTTTGTGTTATCAAAGTTGCATCACCATAAAACTCATAATACATCCATGGCATTATCAGTATCGAACTTCCCCACTCGGGCGAAACCCCGAATTCATCAAATCCATTTTTATTTCCAAAAATATTATACATGGGCGCAATAGAAGATACTGCACCATCGGGTTGTTGAGCTTCTACCATATCCTGCATAATTTTTGGCATAAAACCAGCCAAATCGTAATTATATAATAGTACC
>CAYQWD010000194.1:0-476 GCA_964420955.1 uncultured Paludibacter sp.
ATGCCTCAACTGACAAGTCGAGCATATTCATAAAATTATAAAAAAAACCGGCTGCAACCTGATGAGAGCGCATTGGTTCAATCCGTTTAGTTACAGGCACCCAAAGATCGGTAGGTAAGCTGATATTATTATTTGATAGCAGATGAATGTACTGATTCATGGCAGCATAACCTGCTTTAAACGAAAGTTTATCCGAAATAAGTAATCGGCCGTTTAACCTTGGCTGAAGTGAATGATAAAACGACTGTTGTACAAAAAATGTGGAATAATGAAGCCCCAAGTTTATTTTCAAATATTCATTAATGCTTATGTTATCTTCGAAATACAAGGCTGTTTCGTGTGCGAATATATTTTGATTACCTATGACAGTATCTGATTTTTGAATTGAAGTGTCATTCTGGAATTTCATTTGATCTACTCGAACTCCGGGCCGAAAAGTATGGTTTGTGTATTGTGCTCCAAATTTTATGTCGTGT
>CAYQWD010000194.1:486-1088 GCA_964420955.1 uncultured Paludibacter sp.
CAGGATTCGGTGCATAATCGAAATCAACTTTCATACCATAGTCCTGAATCCCCGAACGGTAACCGGTACTAGCATTAAGGATTGTAGTAAAAGGAGGATTTTTAGTTGTTTGTTTCATTGTAGTTCCTACATCCATATTAAACCTGTAACGGGTATATGTGGCTGTGGTATTCATAAAAAGCTTGTTGTTTATAATGTGATTCCAGCGGAGTGCAGTAATAATATTGCCCCAATCCCAGTCCATTTTAAATCTTGATTCTTCAGTAACGTTGGCTAAATCGCGGTATCGCGTACGCACATTAGTATAAACTACATCATCACCAAAATATGCGCTAAGGTACAGGCGGTCTCTGTCCGAAAACTTGTGGCTTACTTTTGCATTGAAATCGTAGAAATAATATCCGGCTGTCAAGTCCCTTGTACTGTTTTCAGAATTATTATTTTCCAGTTTTGCAGCAAGTTTTATGAATGGCTGCACAATGGCATCGAGATAAGTGCGACGTGCAGAAATATTAAATGTAGTATTTTCGCTGAAGAGAGGTCCTTCGATATTGAATTTTGACGAAACCAAACCGATTGAAAAATTACCGTGTATTTTTTTA
>CAYQWD010000194.1:1098-5857 GCA_964420955.1 uncultured Paludibacter sp.
AATCCGCCAAATATTTTATACCGCTAAATCCTATATTTTTTTATTGTTTCCATCGTTCATTCTTATGTCCACAACCGATGAAAGTCTTCCTCCGAAACGAGCAGGGAAACTTCCTTTGTAAAGTGTTACGTTTTTTATGGCATCAGGATTGAATACCGAAAAGAAACCTCCCAAATGGTTAATATTGTAGATAGGCACACCATCAAGCAGAAAAAGATTTTCATCGGGACCGCCACCTCGCACGTAAAATCCTGCTGAACCTTCGGTTCCTGCCTGCACTCCGGGCAATAATTGCAGAGCTTTAATCACATCAGTTTCGCCAAAAAGTGCAGGAACCGATTTAATAAGATCCACAGGCACTTCAATTGCACTCATTTGTGAGCCTTTTACGCCGATTTCGCGGTGTGAACCGGTAATGGTTACTTCCTGCAATTCTATAGATTCATTCAGTTTTATATTAATTATCGTGTCTTTGCGAAGGGTAAAAGAACGTCTTTGTGGAGTAAATCCAACATAAGTGTAATTGATATCGACAATACCTTTAGGCAATGTGAGTGAATAATATCCATAAACATTCGTAACAGTACCTTTGCGTGAATTACTGTCGAATACTGAACCACTTATCAAAGTTTCGCCCGAAGATGCATCGGTTATATATCCACTTACAGTATAGTTTTGCGATACAAGATTTTGGAAAAAGAATAAAGGGATAATGTAAATAAAAAATTTAAATTTTATAAAATCGTAATTTGTCATAAATTTTATTTTGCTTGCTGATTTATATTTTTGAAACAATGTGTAATTCAAAATGTTTTTTTAAAAAAATGTCTGTATTATATCATGTTTACACTTTTGCGAGTTCATGAATCTGATTCAGAGTATATATTTTTTTTGTGTCGGATATTTTCGATACGTTTATCATTGCTTTTGCCAAATCATAGGCATGTAATGGTCTGTATTTTCTGAAAACTCCCAAACTGTTCAGAGCAAGCATAGTTTTTAATGCAACTATTTCGCCAAAACGTTTTTCTTCGCGTTCGCCATAAAGTTGACCGGGACGTAAAATAACGGCAGTTTCGAATTTCAGTTTTTGAATTGCTTCGTCCAGTTCGCCTTTCATCCGAGAGTAAAAAAAGGTTGATGTTGATGATGCGCCAGCCGAAGAAACGAGCACATACTTTTTAACGCCATTGTTCGCTGCAGCTTTTGCTGTCTCGTACTGATAATGATAATCTATTTTAAACTGAACTGCCTTACTTCCTGCCTTTTTCATGGTAGTACCCAAACATGAGAAAAGTACATCGCCTTTTACCAGATGTTGCCATTGATATGCCTGATCGAAGTTTACAACATGTTCGGTAAGTTTGCTATGATTTTCGCCGCTGTTTCTTCGCACAAAAGAAATTATTTGAGTGTAATTATTATCACTCAGCAGTTGTTTGATCAATTCTTTGCCTGTCATTCCGGTTGAGCCGAGTACGATTGCAGTCATTTAAAGATGTGTTATTTTTTTATTGGGGGGTGAAAGTGTTTGCAATAATCTTTTTCAATCATTTTATCGTTGATGGCACAAAAGTAATGAAATGTTTCACTTGTTTAGTCTTTGAGTTGAGATGAATTTTATATCAGGCAAGTATTTCGTGTAACAAACAACAATTTTTCAGTTTCGCATTATGTATTTTTCATAAGTTTCGAGTGTGTTTATCACATAAGCAACAGTTTCGCGTCCTCTGAATTTGCCATATTTCACAACAGGATCTTCATAAAATTCAGGTTCGCTTTTTTTCAACAAAAATACATCAACATTATCGAACCAGATTTGAGGATTTTTACCATATTTTTCGGCCAGCTTCATTGCATCAAAAATGTGTGCCGGACCTGAGTTATACGATGCAAGAATAAACTTAATTCGTTCTTCACGGTCAGATATTTTACGAAAAATAAGATTCAAACTTTTAATGTATTGAACGCCGGCTTCTATATTTTTTCTCGGATCGAGAATGCTGGTTTTATCCAGTCCGAAATTTCCTGCAGTGCGTGGCATAAGTTGCATAATACCAGAAGCGCCTGCCCACGAAACTTCGTCGGGATCGAAGCCCGATTCGTTAAATGCTACTGCCGCAAGCAATCGCCAATCCCAATTTATTTCAGGTGCATATTTTTTAAAATATTCATCCCATGGAGAAATTGCTCCTTTTTCTATCACAAGTTTTCGTGATGCAAAATAAGGACTTCTTTCCCAATATTTTACGTATAAAACCAATTCAGTTTTGCGGGTTTCAGCTTTTTCCCACCATTTGCCAATTTCGTTTGCAAGTAATGTGTCATTTTTATGGATTAGCCAACCTGTTTTTCTTTTAAAACTTAGCGGTACGTTCATGTCCATAAATTTGTAATATTTTTTGTATAACCCAGCCGATTTACTGTTTGTAACTGTGAATTCAATTTTTTTATCGGCAAGCATTTGCATTAAATCATCGGTGTTTAAGGTATCAGGCAAGGCATTAATGATGATGTTTCCTCCGGTTTCGGCATTTAGTGTTTCTATTTGTTTATGATATACACTATTTCTAACCACATGGACAGTTTTTCCGCTAAGTTCGATTACCTGCGATACATTACGCACACCTATATTTTGTACGAGTACAATTTGATTGTCGTTTTGTGTAAATACAAATCTATAATTCGATTTTAATTCGAGCGATTCAAAAAAATCGTGAGCGGCGATGTCAATTTCATTTTTTTCCAGCAGTTTAAGTAATTCAAATTCCGATGATGTAAATATAAATTTTACCGGTTTATCCAAAAATTTTCCAAAATTCCTTGCCATTTCATACTGATAGCCCATTGGTTCATCGCGAAATTCAAAGTAGGAAGTAGATCCGTAAACTGTTCCAACTCGTATTGAATCGGATGATTTTGTAAAAAGCAAATCAGGAAGTGATTTAAGGTTAACAATATTTTTTGTCAACTGTTGATCGCATGAAGTAAACGCAATGAGATGTAATAAAAGTATGTTTATAAACATTCTTTGCTTCATACTATATTTGTATGGGTTACACGTATTCAATATTTTCTTTTTTAAAATGTTGAAGTCCGTTAATGCTCATAAATACCAAAGCCGTTGCAACAACATCTTTCTGGCAGTATTGTACAATACGTTCAAGGTTATTTTCATTATAATAAACCTCGGCAACTTTTCCTCCATCTATGTCGTCTTTTGGCGTTTGTATTTCAAAAACTGATGTGAGCAGTTTTAAGGGTGTGTAATTTTTATAATCGCCAAATCGCCAAAGTTCAAGGGTGTCAAAAAAATTGATTTCCCATGGTTTTTTTCCTGAAATATTTAAAATAGGTGGTAAGGCAATGCCGTTTATAAGCATACGCCGACAAATATAAGGTATGTCAAACTCTTTTATATTATGTCCGCAAATTGACCGTTCGGCGTTAGTACAAAATTTGTTGAGCATAATCACAAATTCCTCAAGCAATTTTTTCTCATCGTGTCCGTAAAACGATTTTGTTTTGAAATGCATTTCAAATCCGCGGAAATACACAAAACCAACCGAAATGCAAATTATTTTACCAAATTCGGAATAAATACCTGCACTGTTTTTAAATGCGTCGGCTGCCGTAGTTTCTTCGGTATATTTTTCCGGCATCCGTTTTTTTAAAGTATTAAACTTATCTTCCCATAAATGTATCAATTCTGTTTTTAACTGATCGAGTTCGGCTTTGAGCGGAACAGTTTCAATATCGAGAAACAGAATCTTATTTAAATCGGTTATATGCATTTTTAAAGATTTACAGGTCAATAATAAATCTATTTGCTTTTATCTTTTTTTATTCAGATTATTTTCGATGTATTTAGTTAGTATATCAATGGCAATATGGTTGTTTCCTCCCTGTGGAATTATCAGATCGGCAAATCTTTTGGTAGGTTCAATAAATTGTAAATGCATTGGTTTTACAGTTTGTTCGTAACGTTCCATTACTTTATTTACAGAACGTCCGCGTTCAACAATGTCGCGGTTAATAACACGTATTAACCTGTCATCGGCATCGGCATCGACAAAAACTTTTAAATCCATCATTTTCCGCAGTTCAGGATGCGTGAGCACAAGAATTCCTTCGATTATAATGACTTGACAAGGTTTTACCAGTATGGTATCCTTGGCGCGCGTACATGTAAGATAGGAGTAGATTGGCTGTTCTATTGTATGTCCTTTACGGAGTTCTTTTAAATGTTTCGCCAATAGTTCAAATTCGATCGAGTCGGGGTGGTCAAAATTTATTTCAAGTCTTTCTTCTAACGGTAAATGTCCACTATCTCTATAATAGGAGTCCTGAGGTAGAATTACAACTTCGCCTTCGGGCAATCTGTCTACAATCTTTTTTACAACTGTGGTTTTTCCTGAACCGGTTCCTCCGGCAATTCCTATTATCAGCATAGAAAAATTTGATTTTTATGTTTTTTCAGTGCACTAAAATAAGAATTTATTTCTTTGTTATAAATATTTAATGTCAGTTTTTTTGCTTTAGTTTAATAATAATTGTCGAGTGGTGATGCAATACACACAAAATCAGACGTTTAATGAAACATCGATTTTTTTCAGGAAAAACAAAATACTTTTGAATTATTATTTCCAAACACTACTAACTGACTAAACATCTGAGATTCTTCGCTCGCTCTGAATGACAATACTTTGTATTGATTATGGTTGGGAGGAGGCAGGTTGGCGGCGAAGCCGCCAACCTG
>CAYQWD010000195.1:0-5516 GCA_964420955.1 uncultured Paludibacter sp.
CTGAAATTTCTCTTGTACGATATTCTGTTTTTTGTGGAAAATCGGCCGTTTTACTGCCTTTTGCTTCCGACACATTCAAGTCGGGTTCAGCGGCAAATGCTGTGATTACTTTATCAACCTGATCGGTAAAAACATCGAAGAACGTAAATTTGTTGGTAACTTCAATTGCGCCGATACTTATCGATTTGTCATTTGTAACTTCGTTGATAATTCCCAGAAATCGTTTAGGATTAATACCATCTCTTTCGCCAACATTCATTTTCAACCGAATTCGTTTACCCGATTTAGCGCCTCGTTCTGCACGTTCGCTCCGCTCGGCTCTTTCACCACGCTCTTTCCTTTCATTCTTCTCATGATAATTCAAATCTTCGGAGTCCTTATAATATTCCAGAAAACGATTGAACTCAAGCGACACGAAACGTTTCAACACTTCTTCTTTGGGTAAATATTCTAGTTGTTTCATTATCTGGTTCATGTATGGAGCAATCTGATCATCATTTACCTCTACATTTTGCATACGGTCAATAAGGTGAAAAAGTTGCTTTTTGCACACTTCCAACCCGTTCGGAATTTGTTGCTGCTCAAAATTTTTTCTGAGCATCCGTTCAAGATCTTTAATTTTAAATTTTTCTTTTGAATGAATTATCGACACCGATACACCTTTTTTATTTACTCTTCCTGTACGCCCGCTGCGATGTGTATATACCTCTGAATCATCGGGCAAATTATAATTAATAACGTGAGTAAGGTCATTCACATCAAGTCCGCGAGCTGCTACATCCGTAGCAACCAGCAACTGGATATTACGAATGCGGAATTTCTGCATCACGGTATCCCGTTGTGCCTGCGAAAGCTCACCATGCAATGCATCGGCATTGTAGCCATCGTGCATTAAGTGATCAGCTACTTCTTTAGTTTCCTGCCGTGTACGGCAAAAAACGATACCATAAATATCAGGATTTAAATCGACAATACGTTTAAGCACCAGATAACGCTGTTTAGCTTGCGCTACATAGTAAATATGTTCAACATTTTCAGCCCCCGAATTTCGTACACCAATGGTAATTTCTTCAAAATTTTTCATGTACTGACGGGCAATTGCTGCAATCTCTTTTGGCATTGTTGCTGAAAATAGCATAGTCCTGCGTGTTTCGGGAGTTTTCTCGAGTATAGTTTCGATATCTTCCTTGAAACCCATATTCAACATTTCATCTGCTTCATCGAGCACCAGAAAATTTATTTCATTGAGCTTAATCTTTCCACGTTCAAGTAAATCAATCAATCTTCCGGGAGTAGCTACTATTATTTGAGGCGTAATGTCGAGTTGTTTCAATTGCTTACGAATATCTTCACCGCCATATACAGGCACAACTTTAAGGTTTTGCATGTACTTTGAATAATTCACCAAATCATTTGAAATCTGGATACAAAGTTCACGTGTTGGAGCTAAAACAAGTGCTTGTGTTTGTCTGCGTGAAGCATCAAGCATGTTTAATACTGGCAGTCCGAAAGCCGCTGTTTTACCCGTTCCCGTTTGTGCAAGCGCCACAAGATCAGCGCTTTGTTCGAGCATAAAAGGAATTGTTTTTTCCTGCACGGCAGTAGGCTGCACGTAACCAAGTTCTTCGATGGCCGACAGTATGTCGTCCTTCAAATTAAGTTCTTTGAATGTCATTTTTATTTGTTTTTAAGTACACGTTCTGGGTAGTTATCCGGCGATGTTTTTAAATCGTTTGTTCAACGTGTACCCTCAGATAAGCAAACTGCTATTACTAAAGCAGTGAGAATCGGATATTTACCCGCAACGCGAAGTGTTTATAAAATCGGGTGCAAAGATAAGAATATTTTCTTGAAAAATTTATTTATTTACAAACAATTTCCGGAAAAATATTTTTTTATCACTACTGACCGATAAAAAATAGTTTGAATTATTTTTTTTAGTTTGTTAGATTCCTCCCTATGTTCGGAATGACAGACAATCAATCGCCGCCAACCTGCCTCCTACTAACCGTAATCAATACAAAGCATTGTCATTCAGAGCGTAGCGTAGAATCTCAGATGTTTAGTCGGTTAGTAGTGTTTTTTTATAATTATTTTGCTCAATAACTAATACTTTTATTAAATCATAACAGAACTACAAGTAAAATCATAATTGGTTTTATTAGAGTAGATTCTTGCAATCCCGATTTTTTTCATTAATTTTGCAAACAGTTTATAAAAATATTATTGATTTGAATATCAAACTATTATAAAAAATACAGAATGAAACTAATGACTAAAAGCCCGCTACAAATTGCGCGTTCATTTTACCAACCAAAACTACCATCTTCATTAAAAAGCAATGTTGTACTGAAAGAAGGTAGCGCTACCGAATCGGTCTCCGATCAGGAAGAAATAAAAGAATTGTTTCCGAACACTTACGGTATGCGATTGATTACATTTGAATCCGGCGAACAAAAAACATATCCTGAAGTTAGTGTGGGAGTTATATTATCCGGTGGTCAGGCACCGGGCGGACACAACGTTATTGCTGGCATTTTTGATGGTTTAAAAAAATTGAATCCAACAAATAAATTATATGGTTTTCTGGGCGGACCAAGCGGTTTGGTCGATCATAAATATATTGAACTTACCCAAGATATCGTAACTGAATACCGGAACACTGGAGGTTTCGATATTATTGGTTCAGGGCGTACTAAATTAGAAGAAACCGAACAATTTGACAAAGGTGCAGAAATTTGCCAAAAACTGGGAATAAATGCAATTGTAATTATTGGTGGCGATGATTCAAACACTAACGCATGTGTTTTAGCTGAATACTACAAACAAAAAAATTATGGAATTCAAGTTATCGGGTGTCCTAAAACAATTGATGGCGATCTTAAAAACGATATGATTGAAACATCTTTCGGGTTCGACACTGCCTGTAAAGTTTATTCTGAATTAATCGGAAATATACAGCGCGATGCCAATTCAGCTAAAAAATACTGGCACTTTATCAGACTAATGGGAAGATCTGCCTCTCACATAACTTTGGAATGTGCTTTACTCAGTCAACCCAATATTTGCATTATATCCGAAGAAGTTGAAGCCAAAAACATGACGTTGAACGATGTGGTTGAAGAAATTGTTAAAGTTATTGTTCACAGAGCAGAACATGGATTAAATTTTGGAACAATATTAATTCCCGAAGGATTGATTGAATTCATTCCTGCAATGAAAAAACTCATTTCCGAACTTAATGATCTTCTTGCACACAACGATGATTTCAACGCCTTGGAAACCGACGATGAAAAACGTCAGTTTGTAAAAGGTGCTTTGACATCCGAAAGTAGCAGGGTTTATCGCGATCTGCCCAAAGGAATTGCACGTCAGCTAACACTCGACCGTGACCCGCATGGCAACGTACAGGTTTCACTTATCGAAACAAAAAAATTATTGATTGAAATGGTAGCAAAACGTCTTGCATACCTGAAAGCCCATGGCGAATATAAAGGAAAATTCTCGTCCATCAGTCACTTTTTTGGTTACGAAGGTCGCTGCGCAATTCCTTCTAATTTCGATGCAGATTACACCTATTCATTAGGTTATACAGCAGCAGTACTTATTTCTGAAGGAAAAACCGGCTATATGTCATCAGTACGAAATTTAACTGCACCTGCAGACGAATGGATTGCAGGCGGTGTGCCCATCACTATGATGATGAATATGGAACGGCGACATGGAAAAATGAAACCGGTTATACAGAAAGCTTTAGTTAGGCTGGATGGAGCTCCGTTCAGATATCTGGAAAAAAACAGAGCTTCATGGGCTGACGAAAAGCAGAGCTATATTTATCCAGGACCAATTCAATATTTCGGACCTTCGGAAGTTTGCGATCAACCTACCAAAACATTGCAACTTGAAAAAGGCTTATAGTTAATAACTTTAAAAAAGGATTCTTAAAGGAATCCTTTTTTGTTTTTATAAAATTGACATTTATATTACTGAAAATTTTGAACGCTGATTCCGAAGCATCGGCGATTTTATTTATATTGAAACAACAACTAAATTTATTATAAATAAAAGACATTTAATGGTTTAAATAAATATATACTGTAATACAATCTGGCGGTAATTACAAATTTATCAAATTTTGCTTGTATTGAAATAAAACTACTTCACCAAAATTGATTATTGAACCACAAAAGAAAACAAAAGATTCACAAAAGAAAGAAAGCCCTTTTATTTAAGAACACAAAAAGAAAATTTTCAATATAGAAAATTCGATGCTTCTAGATCAACTTTCTATAATATTCAATCTCAAATATACATATTTTTTATTATCATGTACTAAAAAAAGGATTTTAAAACTTTTGATCGTGCTTTCCGATAATTTCCTATCTTTGCAATTGCAAAATACGACAAACTATCAATGAAATGAGAAAACTGATTATATTTTTTCTTTTTTCACTCCATATTTTGACAAGTCAATCTCAGGAAAAAGGTAAATTTCGAGTTGGAGCTGATATTGGAGTTGGACTTGTTTCGAATGGTGAAGGATTTACAGGGGGGGTGAATTTGAAATATAACTTACTTAATAATCTGAATGTCGGAGTGAAATTTGGATTAGGAATGATACTTAAAGATTATTCGCAAAATTTTGTCACAACCAGCCTGGTTAAAAACTTATTATTTATTACCGATTACTATTTTTACAATGGCTATGGCAGTTTTGCTCCATACTTTGGAGGTGGAATAGGATATTTCAGAAATCAGAATATATATGCAGATGAAGAAACACAGGCTAATATTATTTGGAAGGATTTTCCCGCAACCAAGTCGCTCGGAGGTACTATCAGAGCGGGTTTTGAATTAGGTAAAATTAGATTTAGCGCTGAATACTATATCATACCATCTTCAACTTTGTATAATTTAGACCTCAACACAACCGAAGAAAATTCAGAAAATAGTTTCATTAATCTGTCTGTAGGTTTTTATATAGGCGGTGGTAAATGGAGAAAGTGATCAATTAAAATCAATTTCAATAGTACAATCAGATTAACAATTCGTTCATGCAAAAAACATTTTTGGTTGTTTTTCTTCTTATAATTATACAAAACTTAAGCGCTCAAATACAAAATACCATTCGTGGTGGCGGAAATTTTGATATAGCTTTTCCTTCGGATGGTGTTGGTATTGGAGCCAATTTCGACATCCGATACAATATATTAGATAATTTCAACGCCGGTATAAAAATTGGCAGCATGTACAGTTCGCGAAATTTCGAAGCTGACAAAGAAGAACTCACAGGAACAATTACAGTAACTGTTTTAAATTCATATTTAATACATTCCGATTATTATTTTAATTCTGGAAGCAGCATTTGGGCACCTTTTATCGGTACCGGTTTCGGAATTTATCGTATTTCGAATGTTAAACTGGAAATAAACGACAAACCTGATTATTCCACCATACTAAATTTTTCGAAAGATTTGAAACCCGGAGCATTAATTCGTGCCGGTGTTGAAGTCGGT
>CAYQWD010000195.1:5526-5857 GCA_964420955.1 uncultured Paludibacter sp.
CAGAATTGGCGCTGAGTATAACTTTATTCCACAATCCGATTTATATGATATTACTAAAACGGTAGTTGCAACCACCTCAAATAGTTATTTTGCCATTTCGGCAGGCTTTTACTTTAGCAATGCCCGTTGGGGAAAAGTTATATTCTAAAAATTTTTTCAAACGTTTTATGTATGGTAATTCTGCTATCTCCCGCAAAAATTCAGAACTTTAACAAACAAAGCATTACAGAAAAATTTGCATTGCCAATTTTTTTGAAAGAAGCAGAGGAAATTGTCGGTTTAATCCGTCAACTTAAACCAGCCGAATTAAGTAAATTACTTTCCATTAACG
>CAYQWD010000196.1:0-5825 GCA_964420955.1 uncultured Paludibacter sp.
CATTTTTTTAATTTTTTATAATCGTAAATGGGCTTTTTAAGGCTCGACTAGTTAGAAATTTTATGCAGTTTATCTTTATTTTTTTCTACCCAGAATTTCGATCCAATTAATCCATACTCTTCGCCAGCCCAAAAACAAAAAAGAATTGAACGGTCGGGCTTGTTTCCACCCGCAAACATTATCATACGAGCCATTTCAAGATTGGGAGCTACACCCGTTCCGCAATCAACAGCTCCGGTTGCAGCATCGTGCGAGTCGAGATGACAGCCCGACATTACATATTCATCAGGATATTTTGTGCCGCGAATTTTGCCGATAACATTATGATATTTAACCGGACCCGGTTTGAAATAATTCCGAATATCAAATTCGAGCATTACGAACTCACGCCGCTCAACTTTATCGCGAATTTTGGCATATTGAGTTTCGTTTAGTTTTATATCAGGTATGTTGGGCAATTTATCGAACGAAAGGTTGTGCAGATTAGCACGATCGTATAATGCTACGAGTGGCACCGGCGCTGATTGTACAAATCCCAACACTCCTGCATTGCACATTTGTCTGTAAAATAGAGCAGGTTCAGTTTTACGTTTTGTAATATCCTTCACCGTATCGTTAAAGGCTATTATTACATTGCGCACTGAATCGGCATGGGTTGAATTTTCAATTGCAAAACCCTTACTTTCACCTCCAACAGCACCCAAGCACCTTTCAGTTTAGCTTTCATTTTTTCAAATTCTTGTGTGGTTTTGGGTTCAATCAACACATGTCCTCTTTGCAGTCCTTTGGTTCCGGATGTATAAGATGGAGTTACAAAATCCAAATTCATAGAATTATCTGAATACAACATGCCAAACCATGGCCCGCGGTTAAAACCTACCGGCAATTCTCCCACTTCCTGAATTTCTACCTCAAGTCCCCATTTTTTAAGCTCAGAAGCCACCCAGTAAGTTGCATTTTGGTAAGCATCAGATCCGATGGGTCTTCCGCCGATACGATTGCTTAAAATATCGAGATGACGCATTGTTTGATTATCGGTTTTACCTATTTCCATAATGCGATTTGATACTTTATTTTGTGTATAAACACAAAAAGAAAAAAAACTAAAAAGCAAAAGTATTTTTAATCTTGACTTCATCATTTGTCATTTTTTAAAAAATTATCTACCAAAACAAATTTACTGTTTTTATTAAAACATAAAACATTTCGACATTATGAGGTGTTCATAATTAGTTTATATTTATTCAATGGAGCGTTATAAAATAACACAATGTGTATTAAATCAAGCTATTATGTGTTGAACCGATTGTAATTCTAAAAAGAATGATTTTGTTACTCAATGCGAAGAACGCAAAGTTATCATTTTTTACAACAAGTTAACAACCTGATTCTTAAATAAAAGGCGCAATGAGGAAAACTTAAAAATTTTCCCTTGCTTCTTTGCATCTTCGCATCAGTGCGTTCAGAATAGTATTTTTTTATAACGAACAATTGATTAATTGAAACACGTAATATAATTTACCGCATTACATCTAACAGGTTTTTTAAACCCGTTGGGTGTCCTGAGTAGTATAAACCAATTTAGAGCAGATGTTTAAAACATTAAACAGATACAATAAAAAAGAGATTGTCTATTACTAAACAACCTCTTTCTACTGTGGGCCCAGTTGGGCTTGAACCAACGACCCCCTGATTATGAGTCAGGTGCTGCTAACCAACTGAGCTATGGGCCCGTGCTATTTGCAAAATTTACTATCTTTGCAAAGCGACTGCAAAATTAATAAATTTTGCTATACTTCAAAAAAAATTCTTCAAAAAAATATTAATGATAAGTAATCAGAAAATTACAACTATTATTTTCGATTTTGGCGGTGTTATAATCAACCTTGATTTACCAAAGTGCATTCAGAATTTTATAACGTTGGGTGTACCCGAGGTTGAAAAGTACCTATCAAACTTCGGACAATCGGGATTTTTTATGCAATGGGAAAAAGGCGAAATAGGCATAAAGGAATTTAGAAACGAAATAAGAAATATTTCGCAAACCCTGCTTACCGATGAACAGATAGACAGTGCATGGTGCTCATTTTTAACTGACATACCTGCAAACCGTATTGAATTACTGCAAAAACTTCGAAAAAATTACAGGCTTTTATTGCTTAGCAATTCAAATCCATTACATATCGAAGTTAGTGCTTCAGAAGAGTTCAAAAAATATGGATATGAAATATTCGATTTTTTTGACTGTTGTTACTTTTCATACAAAATTGGTCTGGCTAAACCTGATGAAGAAATTTTTCGATATGTATTGAAGGATGCAGGTGTCAAACCCGAAGAATGTATGTTTGTTGACGATGGAAAAAAAAACATCGAAACAGCTGCTAAAATGGGTTTCAAAACACATTTGGTTCAGCAGGGCGAGAATCTTGATTTTCTGTTGTGCCAATAAATGGTTTTATTACTTTTGTAATCAAACAATTAAAACTCCTATAATGAACAATACTTTGCCAAAAATACTTCAAAACGGCTGTGTAGCCACTGTTGGATTCTTCGATGGTGTACATGCAGGGCACCGATTTCTTATCGATCAGGTTAAAGCACTTGCCGTAGAAAAAAATGTACCTTCAGTTGTTTTCACCTTTGCAGTACATCCACGCAAGGTTTTGCACTCGGAGTATCAACCGCAATTGCTGACTACTTTCGATGAGAAACTATTTCAGTTGCAATCCACCGGTATTGACACGTGCATAATATTAAATTTTGACCATGCAATGGCAAGGCTCACTGCATACGATTTCTTAGATGAAATATTGCATAAAAAATACAATGTAACTACTTTAGTTGTGGGTTATGATCACCGTTTCGGACGAAATAGAATTGATGGAATTGAACAATATTATGCTTATGGTAAAGAAATTGGGATTGAAGTTGTGCAAGCTGAGCGTTATGCAACAAATCAGTTTTCACACATAAGTTCATCAGAAATTCGCAAAGCGCTCATTGGAGGAAATATTCCTTTGGCTAATACATTGCTGTCATACTTGTATTCATTCAGAGGAATAGTTACTGATGGGTATAAGCTTGGCAGGAAAATAGGTTTTCCCACCGCCAACATTATTCCCGACAATACCGAAAAAATGCTTCCTGCTTTGGGAGTGTATGCTGTTGATGTTTTTTGGAACAACTCTATTTACAGAGGTATGATGAACGTAGGAAAACGTCCGACTTTTGACAAAAATGAAAATACAAGCATTGAAGTTCATATCTTTAATTTTTCAGATGACATTTACAACGAAGTTCTTGAAATTCGATTTCTGCAAAAAATCAGAGATGAGCAAAAGTTTGAAAACATTGAAGAGTTAATTATACAACTCAAAAAAGATAAAATTGATGCCTCAAAAGTTTAAAAGAAAAAAATTGTATATTTATCCACTTTAATTTTATTGGCTAATAAATTTGTAATTATCTCATTATATTATATTTAACATATCTCTTTTTATTTAATCAATTAAAAATATCAAAAAAATAAACAAAATGAAAAAAGTACTTTTATTTTTTATGGCAGCAATAATCCTTACGGGATGCGGAAAAGAAAAAAATCCGTTTTTCGAAACGTACAAAAACAAATATGGAGCACCACCTTTTGAAAGTATCAAAAACGAGCATTATATGCCTGCTTTCAAAGAAGGGATTAAACAACATCAAGCTGAAATTGATGCTGTGGCAAACAACGCAGAAGAACCAACTTTTGCCAACACTATCGAAGCGCTCGACTATAGTGGCGAGTTACTCAGCAAAGTTTCCTCAGTATTCTTCAACCTTTACTCGGCACACACGAATGAAGAAATGCAGAAAATGGCAAACGAAATTTCACCAATGCTAACTGAACACAGCGACAACCTTTATCTGAACGAAAAGATTTTTGTCAAAGTTAAAAAACTGTATGATAACCGAACAAGTTTGAACTTGAACGGCGAACAAAACAGACTTCTTGAAAATTACTACAAGAATTTTATCAGAAGCGGCGCTGCTTTGGGCGAAAATGAAAAAGCACGTTTACGCGAAATAAATAAGGAATTAGGCCTTGCACAATTAGCATTCGGACAGAATGTACTTGCTGAAACAAACGCATATAAAAAAGTTATCGAAAAAGAAGAACAACTTGCAGGTTTACCCCAGAGCGTACGCGATGCAGCCGCTGAAACTGCTAAAGAAAACAATATGGAAGGTAAATGGGTGTTTACTACTCAAAAAGCCAGTTTCATTCCTGTATTGCAATACAGCGAAAACCGCGAGTTGCGTAGGGATTTGTTAACTGCATATACAAAAAGAGGTGATAACAATAACGAATATGACAACAAAAAATTGATAACAAAAATAATGAAACTCAGAGTTGAAAGATCAAAAATGCTGGGTTTCGAATCACCTGCAGCATTTATTCTTGACAATACAATGGCAAAAACTCCGAAAGCTGTTTACGATTTTCTGGCAACAGTTTGGAGTCCAGCCATTTCGAAAGCCAAAGCGGAAGCAATCGAGTTACAAAAATTGATGAATGCTGAAGGCAAAGGTGAAAAACTCGAACCTTGGGATTGGTGGTTTTATACCGAAAAACTCCGTAAAGCAAAATTTAATCTCGACGAAGAAGAATTGCGTCCTTATTTTAAACTTGAAAATGTACGACAGGGTATATTTGATTTAGCAACAAATTTATGGGGCTTACAGTTTAAAAAACTTGAAAAAATGCCGGTATATCATCCTGAAGTTGAAGTTTTTGAAGTTACCAATGCCGATGGAACATTGATAGGAGTGCTTTATACCGATTATTTTCCACGCGAAAGCAAACGAGGTGGAGCTTGGATGAACGATATTGTTCCGCAATTTATCAAAAACGGGAAAAATCAGCGTCCGGTTATTATTAATGTCGGAAACTTTACCAAACCAACAGCGCAGAATCCTTCGTTGCTTAGTATGGACGAAGTTGAAACCATGTTTCACGAATTTGGACATGCGCTCCACGGACTATTGTCGCAATGTACGTATCCAAGCATTGCCGGCACAAGTGTGGCGCGCGATTTTGTAGAGTTACCATCACAAATCATGGAGAATTGGTGCTTCGAACCGCAGGTTATGAAAACCTATGCAAGGCATTACAAAACAAATGAACCTATGCCAGACGATTTGATTGAAAAAATACAGAAATCATCAACTTTCAATCAGGGTTTTACAATGACAGAATTACTTTCGGCTGCATTACTTGATATGGACTATCATACTTTAAAAGATACCACAAACTTTGATGTTACCGAATTTGAAAATGCGGCGCTGAACCGTATCGGAATGATACAGGAAATTATCGTTCGCTATCGCAGCACTAACTTCAATCATATTTTCACTGGCGGTTATGCCGCAGGTTACTACAGTTACACTTGGGCTGAAGTACTTGATGCAGATGCTTATCAGTCATTCGTGGAAACCGGCGATATTTACAATAAGGAACGCGCTGAATCTTTCCGCAAGTATATTCTTGAGAAAGGTGACTCCGAAGAACCAATGACACTTTACCGCAAATTCCGTGGCGCAGATCCGAAACCCGATGCTCTTTTAAAGAAACGAGGACTGCTTTGATTTTAACTAGCCTGAAATTAATTTATTTAAACTGCCTTTCAGTTAAGAAAGGCAGTTTTTTGTAAAAAAAGAAATTCAATATGAAATTCGTTTTCGATTTGCAATAGTTCGTTATAAAAAACACTATTGTGAACGCACTGATACGAAGATGCAAAAACGCGCAGGAAAACTTTTTAGTTAACCTCATCGCGCCTTTT
>CAYQWD010000197.1:0-5795 GCA_964420955.1 uncultured Paludibacter sp.
TTCTTTTTTTATTTTTACCAGATGTGCATCTGTTTTTTTATCATTACCACATAGCATAAAATCAATACGACAGGCAGCCGAATTAAAGTACTCGTTATATTGCTGAGCAAAAGCATCGAGCGAAAAAAGGCAAATTACAACGGCTGAAATAATATGTTTTTTCATTTTTTAAAATAGAATAAAGATTTAGAACGAATAATAATGACCCGGAATACAAGTAAAAAAATAAAGAACGAAACGAGTAAATGAATAAATGAAAGAACAGTTAAACAAGAGAAAACTGAAATAAGAAACGTATTTAATGGAACTCGAAACCTTCAACCCGACACTTCGGACTGAAAACAAAAACCGAAATTTTTCCTAAAGAATATCAAAAATTTCACTCAATGAAGTGATACAGTATGTTGCATGTTTGCTCTCTGCATTTTCATTGTAATGATGTTGAAAATAAATCTGGTCAATCCCGGCATTATTGGCTCCTTCAATATCGGCAACGTAGCTATCGCCAATCATTATAGTATCACTGGCTATTGCATTATTCAATTGCAGTGCATATTCAAAAATTTTTTTATCGGGTTTTAGTGCTCCTGCTGCTTCAGAAAGCACAATGTGCATAAAAAAATGTTCGATATGACTACTGCGAATTTTTTTATACTGTACTTCTGTAAAACCATTCGAAAGCAATGTAAGTGGATATTTTGTTGACAAATAATTCAAAACTTCACGAGCTTCAGGCATTAAAACAGTCTTAGTTGGCAAAATTTCGAGATATTGCTTGCCTATCTCTTCAGCCAATTGCTGATTGTCAACACCCATTTTTGAAAGAGGATATCTGAAACGTTCAGCTTTCAGAAAATCTTGAGTAATTTCTCCTTTTCCGTAAGCTTCCCAAAGTTCAATATTGCGTTTGGCATAAATACGAAAAAACTCATCGAAGCCAGTAAAATAATTGTCGAGTTTTCGTTCAGCATACATTTCTTCGAGCGATAGACGCGCATTGGTATGAAAATCCCAAATCGTATCGTCGAGATCGATAAGAACGTATTTGTATTTTTTGATTGATTTTTTCAGGGCTGAACAGTGAAGAAACGAACTAAAAATCTTATTTTATAAAAAAGTGAATAGCTTTTTAATTGATTTAACATCGAATTAATCAAAAAATATTTACTCAACCTCGATAACGAGATATTTACTCACGCTCCAGAAATCATTATAATCAACTATCAGTAATACAAAATTGTTGTTTTCTTTTTCGAGCGTGTATGACGATCGCGGGTGATTAGTAAGAATTTTTGCTCTAGAGGAATATAATGGAATTGATTTAATTTTGCGAGCGTCTATTCTTACAAAATAACTTTTGTTAAAATCTTTTTCGAGTACTTTTTGCGGGCGGAAAAGTCCATCGGAAGTTACAATATTTTGTTCTCTCAACTCTTTTCTGGTACCAAAAACATACCAAGCAGTATGTATGGTTTCATCCTGTTCTTTAATAACTTCCTGTTTTTTTTCGTTATCAGTTTTCAGTGCCTCTAAATCAGTACCCAATTCTTCGACTGTAGTTCCTAACTGAGCTATCAATGAGTCTTTCTGCACAAGTTGTTCATACAAAACTCTAACTTTCTGGCTTTCTTCCTCAAGTGCTTTTGATAAGCGTGCAACCGAACGCTCGAGTTCTGTAGTTTTAATTGCACTGTTTTTAAGATTTTTTTTCAATCTTGCCAATTCCTCGCGGTTTGCTTTAAGCATTTCGTTAATATAAGACAAGTCTTGATTAATTTTGTTGCGGGTATCATCATCGAGTTCTTGGGCTGCTGACTGCAACGAAACAATATTTTCGGCGCTTTTAATTTTCTCTATATTCTGTTCTATTAGATTGATAGCCGACATAAATTCTTCGAGTTCAGCCTGCATTTGATGTCTTGCTCTAATGAGTGAATCATTTTGCTCTTTAAGTGCTTTGTATTCTGCAGTTTGTTTAATGCAGGAAGAATTAATAAGCAACAAAGGAATAATAAAAAAAAGAAAAACAGAAGGTTTCATTTGATGTTTCAATATTTGGTGTTCATGTTTATAACAATAATAACAAATAAAATGTTGATTAATAAGCAAATATTTCTGTCTATGTACAAAATGTAAATGCAGATTATCGAATTGCAAAGTTAATGTTATTATTCTGAACCTGCAACAACAATAACTATTTCGCCTTTAGGTGGATGAATGGAAAAATGAGCTAAAATTTCAGCCAGAGTTCCTCTTCGGGTTTCCTCGTGCAATTTCGATATTTCGCGTGATACAGATGCCTGCCTGTCGGGCGAAAAAACTTCAATAAACTGAGCAAGAGTTTTGGCAAGTCTGAAAGGTGATTCGTAAAAAATCATGGTGCGTTTCTCATCTTTAAGGGCAGAGATTCGGGTTAGCCGTCCTTTTTTCTGTGGAAGAAAACCTTCGAAACAAAATCTGTCCGAAGGTAAACCTGAACAAACCAAAGCCGGTACAAACGCAGTAGCGCCGGGCAGACATTCAACTTCAATTTCACTTTCAATACATTTTCGTACGACAAGAAATCCAGGATCGGAAATTCCGGGTGTACCGGCATCGGAAATCAATGCAACTTTTTGTCCGTTTTTAATACGCTGTACAATCGCATCAACAGTTTTGTGTTCGTTGAATTTGTGGTGTGAGTGCATTGGTGTTTTCACATCGAAATGTTTTAACAGAAAAGCGCTTGTCCGTGTATCTTCTGCAAGTATCAAATCGGATTCTTTCAGAATTTTCAGGGCACGTAATGTCATATCTTCAAGATTTCCCACCGGAGTAGGAACTACATAAAGTTTCATTTGTAATAAATTTATCCGATAAGGGTAACTTAATTAAAATATTCTTTTGAAGTTTTTTAAATAAATCTGCGCTTTACAATTTGCATAAAATCTACCACATCGTTATCCTCTTCGTTCCATTTAAATTTGTTCTGTAAAAAAGAAACAACCTCGTCAACCGAAGCAAGTTGGTTGATATAATTCAACGTTTTATTCATTTCCTCACCATTTCCGGCAAAAAGTTCACGTTGAAACCTGAAGCGGTCGCCAATGCTTATAGCCTGTTTGATATCATCAATCTTTTTATTTGCAATTGAAGCACTCAGAGAGTTATCGGCTTGTGAAAGTTTTTCGCTCCGCGATATTTTTGAAGGAGCAATTTTGTCGGCTATCGTTACTACTTTTGATTCTTCTGAAGTTGTTTTTATCAACAATTCCTCTACACGCGACTCTTTTTTAACTTTTGGAGGAATAGGCGTAGGCGTAGGCGTAGGCGTAGGCGAAGGAGAAGTAGCAGGTGAAGGCTCATATTTTTCTACAATAATTGGTTCTTCTGAATTTTCTTCCAAATCGTCCAATTCAATTGTTTTCATACCTGTATCTTTCACATCGTAAATGTCAGTTATTTCAATTTCATCTAATAATTCAATAGTTTCATCGAGTTGAATTATTTCATCATTTTCTGATTTTTTTCGGTCTTCATCTTGTGGCGCTAATAAATTTTCGGTAGAAATCTCCGTTGCAGTTTCAAACGTCTTTTGCGCTGCAGTATTTTCAATCTCTTGAACAACTTTTGGCAATGTTTCAGCCACTATGGGAGAAACATTCATATTAGAAATTTTAATTACCTGCAGTTGTTCGAGTATAGCGTTTATATCTTCGTTCTTTCTTTTTGCTAAATTTAATATTACACTCGGATACTCGTCCATCTCCATAAATCCATCGGTAATCATTTCAAGTTCTTCAATACTTTTACGAAGCAAGCTAACCAATAATTTTCTGTTCATATCTTTTTAATGTTAAACCTTTTTTTACGTAACTATTTTTTTATTTTTGCAAGTATTATTTCAAACGTTCAAAAAAACCAATTTTGCCGTAAAGTTACAATTTTAGAAAGAATTACAAAATACAAATACTTAAAAATCAATTTTTATAGAAATGATTTATTCAGAGATAAACCAACCCTGCCAAATCCGAAGAGGAAATATTGAAGTTATTTGCGGCTCAATGTTCTCAGGAAAAACCGAAGAATTGATTCGAAGGCTCAAACGTGCACAATTCGCAAGACAAAGAGTAGAAATTTTTAAGCCTAAAATTGATACTCGCTATTCAGAAGATGAAGTAGTTTCGCACGACAAAAACTCCATACGTTCCACTCCTGTAGAGTCCTCAGGGAGCATTTTATTAATGTCGGGCGATGTTGATGTTATTGGCATTGACGAAGCACAATTTTTCGATGATGGATTAGTTGAAGTTTGTACACAGCTTGCCAACCAGGGCATAAGGGTAATTATTGCAGGACTTGACATGGATTTTCGTGGAGTTCCTTTCGGACCAATGCCTGCGCTGTGTTCAATAGCTGAAGATGTTTACAAGGTTCATGCAATTTGTGTGCGTTGCGGAGCGCTTGCTTACGTTTCACACCGGTTAGTTGAAAGCGACAAGCGCGTTTTACTTGGCGAAATGGCTGAATACGAACCAATTTGTCGCAACTGCTTTAATATGGTTAAAAAATAATCTGCTACGGAATACTTTGTTTCAACTTAAAACTTACATCTCATGACTGAGAAATCTCAACCTTACACACTCGACAGGGTAGTCCGATTGATTATCGGCATCACTGTCATGATTATCATTTTCCTAATGGTAAGAAGGCTCAGCAGTGTTTTGTTGCCTTTTTTCATCGCTATGCTTTTGGCTTATATGCTCGATCCTGTTGTTCTTTTCTTTCAGTTCAGGTTAAAATTAAAATTTCGTTTCCTTGCAGTTGCAGCAACTATGCTGCTTCTAATATCTATTTTCACCGGAGCATTGTTGCTCGTTGCACCACGTATAACAAACGAATTTTCGGACATAGCCCACATTATTTCCAATTACACACAGGACGTAAATGTTGATAATTTTCTACCGGTTGTATGGCAAAATGAAATACGCGAATATCTCGCCAACCTCAATATCCATACTTTGTTAGCTGATGATAGTTTAATGTCGGCATTAAAAAAAATTACTCCTCAACTCTGGAATGTTCTGAACAGCTCGCTCAGTTTTTTATTCGGAATTACAGTGATAATTATAATTTTTCTTTATCTTATTTTTTTATTGCTTGATTATGAAAAAATTTCAGATGGTATAAAAAACATCATTCCGCCAAAATACCGCACTTTGGGTAGTGAAATTTTCGATGATATACAATCGGGCATGAACCGTTATTTCCGTGGTCAGGCATTAATTGCACTTTTAGTTGGAATAATGTTTTCTATTGGATTCAGCATTATCGGACTTCCTATGGCAATTGTTTTCGGGCTTTTTGTTGGAGTTTTAAATTTGGTTCCATATCTTCAAACAATTGCTGTTGTTCCTGCTTTACTGTTGGTTTTCTTGCAATCGGCTCAAACAGGACAAAGTTTTTTATCTGCATTTTTAGGTCTGTTTATAGTATTTATTATCGTTCAGGGCACTCAAGATTTAATACTTATACCACGTATTATGGGAAAAGTAACAGGTTTACATCCTGCAGTTATTTTGCTTTCCCTTTCAGTTTGGGGTTCGCTTATGGGATTTATAGGTTTGATCGTGGCACTTCCCTTTACAACTTTGATTATTTCATATTACAAGCGATTTGTGCTGCGCGAAAAGATTGAAATTGACCAAATGCCTGAAAATGTGCAGACTGCTGCAAAAGAGCTGGATGCAGATTTGTAATATCCCAGATTTGCCATTAATGGTTGTTTTTAAATTACGCGTACCACAAATTCAAAA
>CAYQWD010000198.1:0-5794 GCA_964420955.1 uncultured Paludibacter sp.
AATTCAAACTATTTTTTATCGGTCAGTAGTGATTAAAAATATAATTCGAACTAACATTCAAATAAATTTATACTAAAGTAAGCGGGAAAATGAAAACAATTTTCCCGTTTTTCTTGTTAAGCATTACATTGACTATAAAAATGTAATAAGTATAAAAATAAAAATGTAATAATCGAAAAAAAACTCATTTCAATTATAAATACATTTAGTACAAATGCTCATTATTGAAGTGTAAGTTAATAAAATGATTTAATGTGAACTTAGCTGGATAAAATTTCGTCAGAAACATTTTTATATCAAAAAAATGAAATTAAAATCAATTAAAACATAATTTTTATGAGAAAGTTTACTTTTGTATTTTTTTTTATCGTTTTGAGTGTTACTGTTTCTGCTCAATGGACTAAAGTAAGTACACAAAATGTAGGATTAAGTGGCAGAATGCATGCATACAATTCAACTTTGTTTTTGTATGGAGTTTTTGGTGGCTTTCATTTGTACAAGTCAACAGACGAAGGTGTTAATTGGACAAATATTTCCAATAAGTTTCCGTACGATGTGTATTATATGTACAATTATAATAACGAAATATTTGCTCTAACAGCCACTTCGGGTAAAAGCATTTATGTATCATCGGATGGCGGTGAAAACTGGACACTAAGATCGACTATTCCAACGGTAACCGGAAATGGTGCAATTATTTGGATGACCTCTGATGGTGATAAACTCTATGCTGTTTCCAATCGGAAATCATTTTACACTTCTACCGATAATGGTAAAACATGGACTGAAACTATCATTAATACAACTGCCGGTGGAAATATGTCATGTTTTGCCACAGCAGGGAATACAATGGTTTCAACAATAAACGGGACAGGCGCTGTGGTTTCGACAGATGGAGGACAAAACTGGACAATAAAAAATCCAACCAATCCGGCATTGCAAGTAACTTATGTAATACATTTCAATGGAGCGGTTTATGGAATTTCTTCCGGAACCGGTGTTCATAAATTTAACTCCTCAACAAATTTGTGGGAAAGTGTGAGTGCCGGATTGCCGGATGCGTTGTCATTTCAGATTTCAAAAGCATTTGTAAAAAATGGTAACTCGCTGTATGTTTCAACCATTGGATTTTTGGATTCAAAAACTTCTATATTTTCTTCTATTGATAATGGTGTAAATTGGACATCAGTTACAACAACAGGATTAGATAATCTGAATGCCGCAACAAGTAGTACTTCTGTAGCATTTACATCACAAAATATGTTTATCTACGATTCCAAAAACAATATTGCTACAATATATAGAATGTCCGTTTCGCCAAATGCTTTAGAAAAACTTTTTTATGAATCACCGGCTCAATTTGAATTAAGTCAAAACTACCCCAATCCGTTCAATTCGAGCACTTCAATTAGTTTTCATTTGACTAAAAGCAACCACGTTACACTGAAAGTGTACGATGTTTTTGGTAAAGAAATGGCAATATTGCTTGATGAAGAAAAAGCTGAAGGGGTTTATAATGTATCGTGTAATCTTAATTATCTACCTTCAGGAATGTATTTGTATAAACTAAATGTTGGAGCTTCCTCAGTAACAAAAAGGATGATATTAGCAAAATAGAACTAAATGAAATTTTTTAATAAGTTCTTCTTGAGAATTTATTGTGATAAGTAAGAGTTTTATTTTTTTTGTACTCCACTTTTTTATTGTGCAGTGTGGTTTGATAAGATATAATGTTTTCTCTTCTTGATTTGAATTTTTCGTTTACTTTGATTTCTTACAAATTTGAAAGAAAAAAAATTTAAAGATGTTTCCTGATAGGGAGTGATAATCAAAATAAATGCCGGCTGAATTTCTGAATGGAAATTCAGCCGGAGTTTTATTTTGAAACTTTGGAAAAGTTGTAAAAAACTAAATTTTAATTTCTATTTTTCTACTTCCTAACAACAATTTTTTCTCCTCCCGCATAACTTACAAATTCAGGTGCGTACTGGCATTGAACTGAGGCGATTCCACTGGTAAAAGCGCCGGCATTATTCGCCCACAATTCATACTCGAACACATACGTTCCTTTAGGCAGGAAGCTAAAAAAGAATTGTGTTGATGCATCTTTCGTGGTTTGATAATAGATAACATTTTCATTCCAGTAGCAACCTGAACGTTGCTCAACAGGTTCGAAACAGGCAGCACGTAAATCTTTCAGTGCTACATACTCAAGATTTCTTTCGGTTGAAATTACAATGCGCGTAACAATTTTATCGCCTTTTTTAACCTGAACCTGCTCGAAAGGCAACATTTTTGAACCATCTTTTACAAACAATTTTTTTGAAATTTTCAATCCCGCAGCAGAATTTTGTACTTTGTCATGTTCCTGAAAATATTGCCAGTAAACAGCTCCCCAGCCAATATTTTTGTCGGTTTTTTCCACTGTAATTTTTCCCATTTCGGGTCGAATTTCATTCACAGGTATGGTTTCCTTGAAATATCCGGTTCCGGCTTCAACGGTTGATGGAGTTATAGTTTTATTTCCGGCTTTTATCTGAACTTTTCCATCGTTAGCGAGCCAGTCGCTGCCTTGCAAAAGTAAAGCATAAATGGCATTTACCGTAGCCACAGGTGAATCCCAGCGCTGTGTTTGCTTTTGTTTCAGCAACCATATTTTCAGTTCATCAATATCGGCAGCGTTTTTTGAAATTTCGGCATAAGCTTCGATTATTGCAGCTTGTACGCCAATGGGTCGTTCGTTCCAGAAATAACCGGCAGTGTTTTTTGCCCAATACATTCCAAATTCATCAGTTTTCAGTGCATTTTCTTTCAACGATTTCAGAATTTCACCGGCAATTTTTGTTTTTCCATTTCGGTTGGCAACTATCGCCATCATTGCTTTCCCGTAAAGTGTAAAGGTTGACCAGTACTTTTCCGATTGTTCTGTGTAATATTTTACAGCTTCTTTTGCAGCATCCAGCACCGGAATTTCGGGATATTCCGAACGTGTGTGCAGGTAGAACAACTGAATATTTCCTACGGTATTTTCCTTCAGATAATTCTTATTGTATTTCTTCAGTTCGGCAAAATCTCGCGAAATTTCCAAATCCAGATATGTTAGTGCGTTCTTAATCACACTCTGAATTCTGTTTTCCGTTGAATGTTGTCCAATCATCTTTCTTAACCTTGCCAAATTCAACAATATTTCCTGGGTGATGTATCGGTTCGAAGGCATTCCATCGAACCATGTGAATCCGCCGTCGGGACGTTGCAATTTCAGCAGTTTATCCAAATATTGCTGCGCCTGATTTTTCTGCATATTCAGGTCGAAAAGCAATGCAATTTGACGTTTTTGTTCTGTTTCATCTTTGGCAGCCATTACCCATGGCGTTTCTTCGAGCAACATATTTTTCAACTCAGTATTTTTCTGCAAATTCGATAATAAAGCATCGCGACTGCTTTTTGCATTTTTCCATTGGTCGAAAATTTTTGCAATTTTAGGATTGGAATTGGCAATAAATCCTGCCAATGAATTCACGTAATACGCAGTAAATAAGTCGAGGGCATTATCGTTTTCGGGAGTCGAAAGCGTTGGTAGCGCTTGTACGGCATACCAGGCAGGATTCGATGAAAATTCAATTGTCAGACTTTTATTATCCACGCTGGCAGCATTTTTCTGTAAACTCTGAAAATTGAAAGTTCGGGTTTGATTGCCGCGAATAGTTAATGGTAAACTTTCTGTTATCAGCACTTTATCTGGCAAAACAGGTAAATATTTTTGTTCACCATCGCTGAAATTTCCGGCTTCGGCAATTATTTTGCAAACAACCAATTCCATCTCTGAAAATTCACTTACTTCCCATTCTACTACTTTTGTTTCATTTGCTTTTAAAGCGATTTTCTTAACCGCAGCATCTTTCAATTTAATTGGTTTTTCAGTTGCCGGATCAATCAATTCAAAAGTTACATCAGCTTTTAAATCCTTTTCTGTGAGGTTAATAACATTAGCGCACAGCACTAATTTATCCGACCGGCGCACAAAACGCGGCAGATTCATTTGCACCATCAATTCCTTTTGAGTTACAGCGGTAGTGTCGAAACTTCCGAAATACATATCTTGCGTGTGTGCCAGCAGTTTCACATTCCAGCGTGTGAGACTTTCGGGAGCAGTAAATGAGAATTTTACATTTCCCTGTGCATCAGTTTTTAACTGCGGATAGAAAAATGCAGTTTCTGCAAAGTTGGTACGGGGATTCACCTGATTGCTCTTTTGAACAGTTGTTGTTGAATAACCATATGCGGTTACAACTTCATTTAGTTCTGAAACTGGTGGAGGAGGTGGAGCTAATTCATTAACTGCTACTCCTGCAACTTTCCCATTAAGCGCTTCTGGAACACTTATATCCATAGCTATCATATCCGTTTCTTCCATTATCATTCTTGATTTAGTACCACGAATTCTCATTGGCCCGTAATAATTTTGGGAGAAGTTCAACCCAAACCAGTTTAAATGGTCAAGTTGATAGTCAGGGATATCACCAAACTGCACATTATAACTTACTCCACCATTTTCATCGTTCTCGTAACCCGATGACCAATTTGGCGAATTTGGAATATATGGTCGATAATCAGGAGCAAAAAACCAGTTATGCGGACGAATCATATCCAAAGAAGCATCGTACATGGCAGCCAGTAATTCTGCCGGTTTTTTTTCAACATCCGGAATTGTTACTGTCCACGTTTCAGATTGTCCGGGCAGTAATTTATCGCGGAAAAATGAAAATTTTGGCGAAATATGTTTTGCAACTACCTTTTTGGATAAAGTAATTTGTTTGGTAAACAGTTTCTCATCTTTCATAAACGTAAGCTGAACATTTACGCCTTCGCCAAACGATTCTTTGAACGGGATTGAAAATGTTTTAATTTCATCGCTAAATTTCATCCATTTACTATCCAACACAATATTTCCCTGCATCAATTCATAAAGAACCATTGTGTTTTTTGTAGAAGTTCCAAAGCGAACCACGGCATTTTCACCCGGTTCGCAATCTGTTTTTTCTAACGAAAGCCATTCGTAAGTTTTGTAAGCAGGCTTTTTATCGGATTTGGCAAAAATCACGAAATTGTATTCCGATTTTACTTCAGCTCCGAATTTATCTTTTGCCCTTAACACCAACCGATATACACCTGATTTCCATTTTCGGGTATCGATATCTATTTTTTTATCTTTTGTATTGATTGTTCCTTCAATAATTTTTACTCCGACTTTCAAACTATCGAAATCGGTGTTCGATTCTATAAATTTTTCCGAATCTTTCAATCTGTAAAATGAATAGGAAATGTTTGTTGTAATGCGTTCACCATTAAGAGTTTCAGCATAAACAGGAATTGAAAGTTTGGCATTTTTTTCAATTTTTTCTGAAATTGTTGCATTGATAAACAACGCTTTATCGCCTACCGAAAAACTCATTTCGGCATGCTGGGTTTCGCCATTCGGTTGCGTAACATCTGCCGAAACTAAATAGGTGTAAACATTCGGACGCCAGCCAACTTTCATTTCTTTTGGTTTTTCAGGAGTGAAGTTGATTTCAAAATTTCCATTGGCATCGGTAATTAACGTACCCGAACTTAATTCTTTCGATGGTTGGCTTATCCACCAGCAATAAAAATGCGGTTGCCGAGTAATCCGATATTTTACGTTGGCATTGGCAATATCGAAGCCTGCAAATGCTTTTACATTTCCCTTGAGCGTAACATTATCGCCAAAACGAATTTCGGCAACGGGTTTTGGAATTTTCACTTCAAAAGTGGG
>CAYQWD010000199.1:0-5762 GCA_964420955.1 uncultured Paludibacter sp.
AACCTGCCTCCTCCCAAACCATAATCAATACAAAGCATTGTCATTCAGAGCGTAACGTAGAATATCTGATGTTTAGTCGGTTAGAAGTAAAAAAAATCATTCTTTTCAATGTGCAAAAATACTCAATAGTACAAATTATAACGTAATACGTCATTCAAATATCAAAACATTAAGTGATAGCGTCAAAATAATTACAACTTTATAATATGCGTCATATTTAATTTGTAGTCTTAATTAATAATTACTTATTACCTAATATTATTTATCATGAAAAAAATTACTTATTTATTGTTGTTCGTTCTTTCTGTTATGGTAGCAACTGCCCAAACCTCGTTTAAATGGTATGGTGTTCAAGCCGATCAAAATTGGGATTACTCTACAGCCAACTGGTTAGATCCTGCGTTTCCAATACCTATTCCCAAAACATTTTCCGCAGGTGCAACAGCTATTTTTGACGATACATCCGTTGAAGGATCTGACACTTTAAAAATTTCCGGGAATATTTTGGTTAAAGACATAAATGTAAATGCCTTAAAAACTTACGTCATTCGGAGAACAGCAACAACGGACACATTAATAGGTAGCGGAACTCTTATAAAAGATGGCGCCGGTATTTTTGTTCTGGATTTACTGAACAGATTGCAAGGTGGTACAATTATTAAAAATGGTAAATTAATTCAGGAAAAACCTGCTACTCCCAACATATTTGGATCAAAACTTGTATTTGAAGGCGGAACTGTAAATGCAGGAACCACAGGCAGTACTTCAAGTGCATATTCAACATTATCGGTGCCTATTGAAATTTCGGAAGGTAAAACCGGAAAAATTGAACTTGCACGCTACTCTTATTTTATCAGTCCTGTAAAAGGAAAAGGAACTTTAGAATTACATTGTGCAGGTGAACGTACTCATATTGGCCATATTACTTTGCCTGCCGGCGCCACTCAACTTATGCCTGATATGTCGGAATTTACCGGAGAAGTGGTTTTTAAAAAATTCGTTACAACTGTAAATCCGGGTTTTTGGGGTCCGGTTTTAAGTACCAATAAAACATTTAAAGATTCTCTTGAGTTTGGTTTTAATGTTGACTCAACTTTCCATAATAAGAAACTTACAATTGGCGCCGGAGTTACACTTGCTACTCATTCAGGTACCAGAGCATTTGCAATTGGCGAATTGAATGCTGAAGACAACACAGCTAACCTTGTAGGATACCGTTCGGCTTCTACAACTCCGAAAATTTATTTTTACGTAGGAGGATTAAATACTGATGTTGTTTTTCCCGGAAGAATTTGTCAAGCACCCGGTATCAACACCCGCTACAATCATGTTGCATTTATTAAAACAGGAACGGGTACGTACACATTAACTCATCCTAACAATGACATTATTGGTGGATTATTCGTCAGGCAAGGAACTTTATTGGTTAGCGATAAGGTATTAAGAGGTCCGAATAACTGGGGTGGAGTTGGTAACTTCGCTATTGCTTATGCCAACGGAACTATTGGAGGAACCGGCAGAATTCAGGGAAATCTCGATGTTTACGGAGGTTTGAAACCCGGAAACAATGGCATTGGAACACTTTTAATATCAGATTCTCTCGCTTTAAATCCTTTGAGTAAATATGACATGCCTTTAAGCTATTCCTTTACCTATAAAAACAATACCGGCGCTCCTACTACTTATACCTATCGCAATGGCGGAAACCGCGCCTTTAATCTCAATCTTCATGCAGGATCTGTTTCAGAATTTGAAATAGAATCCTTGCAGTCGTACGATAAAGTGTTGGCAAGCGGGAAACTCAAATTTGGCGCTCAAGAAGCAGGAAGAGCAAAGCCCAAAATTAAAATTGTGGCAAAACAGGGTGCAAGTATCAAAGATGGAGATAAATTTGAAATAATTAAAGCCCGTACAATTGACGCAACTTCAGAATCTTTCGACATAGAATTTCCACAAATTGAAGGAATTGTATGGAGTGTTGAGGCTAAATATGACACAGTTACAGTTGATCAGGAAGAATTTACTCACACTGTTAAAGTTGTAACGCAAACCAATGCAGACTCCACCGCCGTAACAGTATTTAAAACCGAAGGAAGGATTGTTGAATACAAAGTTATCGTAACAGCCAAAGGAGGTACTGGAGTTAAAAATGTTATCAATAGCGCTGTTAAAGCATTCCCCAATCCTAGTTCAGGTATGTTAACCTTCGAAAGCACTTCAACAACTATCCATGCAATTGAAATCATTAACCTGCAGGGGCAAGTTCTCGAAAGTTACAAGACTGAAACAAAATTCAAAACTTTTGATTTTTCCCATTTGCCGTCAGGAGTTTATTTTGTTAAAATGATAACCGATAACGGAACCGAAATGCAAAAAATTATGCTCAAATAATTTTCAAATTAGTTTTGAAAGGCTGTCTGCTTAAAGTACAGGCAGCCTTTATTATTCTTTATATTGCCTTTTTACTGAAAAAAACTATTATTTCATGAGAAACAAATTAATTATCATAATTTCACTTTTAAGCTTTTACGGAATTGCCAAAGCACAATTGCCTGCGTTTCCGGGAGCCGAAGGTTTTGGGAAATTCACAAAAGGCGCCAGAGGAGCTACCACACCTACAGTTTACAAAGTAACCAACCTGAACGATGCAGGCGCAGGTTCACTGCGCGATGCAGTAAGCCAACCCAACCGAATTGTAGTTTTCGATGTGGCAGGCGTAATCAATATCAGTTCTCGAATTGTTTTCGCAAGTAACCTTACTGTTGCAGGACAAACTGCTCCAGGCGATGGAGTAGTAGTTTACGGTAACGGCGTTTCATTTTCAGGCGCAAAAGACGTAATAGTAAGACACATGCGTTTCAGAATGGGAACTAAGGGCGACTCAGGAAAGGATGCCGCCGGAGTTTCGAACGGAACAGATATGATTTTTGATCATTGCTCTTTTTCGTGGGGACTTGATGAAACATTCTCAATCAGCTGGGACAATAAAGGTTCCGAGCCGGGCAATATAACCATTCAAAATTCCATTATCGGGCAGGGAATAATGACTCATTCAGCCGGCGGGCTGATACAAACCAATGGTGGAGTAACGTTGTACAAAAATCTTTACATAGATAATAAAACCCGCAATCCGAAAGTAAAAGGCTTGAACCAGTATGTTAACAACGTAGTTTACAATTGGGGTTCGGGTGGGGGTTATATTCTTGGCGATTCGGAAGGTGCTTCGTGGGCAACGATTGAAAATAATTATTTCGTAAAAGGACCAAGCACTGGCGGAACTGCCGCTTTTGTACGGGCAAATGCCAATTTTCAGCTTTATCAGAAAGATAATTATGTTGATTACAGTACAGATGGAGTTCTCAACGGGCGACTTGCTGTAAACGATGATTTTGGTACAGCTACATTTGTTGGCGCATATACCGGTTTCAGCGGAATACCGAAAGTTCACCCGCAAATTTCTAATCAACTAAGTGCTGAACAGGCATATCAGTGGGTTGCAGATAGTGTGGGAGCTGTAATTCCGGCACGCGATCCGGTTGATAAATACATGATTCGTGAGCTGACTTCGCTTGGTACGATTGGTGCGCTTATTAACGGTGAAGCAGATTTGGGTTTGGCGGGAAGCGTTGGAAATATTTTCGCCGCTCCAAAACTGCCCGATTCTGATAATGATGGAATGCCTGACACATGGGAAGAAGCAAATGGGCTGAATAAAATAAATCCAGCCGATGCTGTACAGATGCACGGTAGTGGCTATTTAAACATCGAAAGATACATTAACAACATCAAGAAAGGAACAGAGTATGTAAAGTACCCAACGGCATTGTCGGTAAAAGCAGTGGATATTAACAGTATCACACTAAAATGGACCAACAATGCCGAAAAAGCTACAAATTTGATAGTCGAACAATCGACCGACAATAACATTTTTACTGAAATTGCTCGTATCGCTCCCAGCGAAACACAATACAAACGGGATAATCTGAAATCAAATACTACGTTTTACTTCAGGCTAAAAACGCTGAATAATGATATGGAATCGCTTTACACATCTACGCTAAAAGCAGCTACACTTGGCGAAGCAGCGCCTCCTGTTCCGTGTATCGATCCTGTTCCTGTCGATAAATCTGTAATTAGCTCGTATATGCAAACTACACTGCAATGGACTAACCTTACCGGAATTTGGGCAGGTGCTTTGTATTACGATATTTATTTGGGCAAATCGCCCGATAATCTCGAAAAAATTGCTGCAGGAAAAACTGCAACAAATCTATTGGTGAATATTTTGCCGAATACTACCTATTATTGGAGAATTGATGTTACAAATCTACTGGGAAGTGTTACGGGAGATGTTTGGAGTTTCACTTCAAGCAGAAAACCCGAACGTGAAAAAGTTGCATATTTTTCGATGGATGAAACTACGGGTGCATCAGCCTCCAATGATGTTTTGGGTTATGCAATAGCACGTAATTTCACTCCGGTCTGGAATGCAGGAAAGGTGGAAAACTGTGTTACAATACCCGCTTCTCCAACAAATGCAGCTCTTGTTCAAACCCATTACGATGCCATTAGTCTTGGTAACGAATCGTTTTCGGTAGAAATGTGGTTTAAATCTGCCGGTGGCGCAGTGGACTGGTATCTCATTCACAAGGGAAGTCATGTGAAAAATACTACAACCGGTATGACAGGGAAATGGTTCGGCATTCAATACAACAAAACCGGCAGCAACGACCGTTTTACCTGGGCGATTGACGATGACGTAACTAAAACCGACATCAATGTTACGCCCGGCTCTGCATATTTCGATAATAAATGGCATCATGTAGTGGCGATTCGGGATGTGGAAGCCGACCAGATACGAATTTACATGGATGGCGTACTCAGAGGTTCGAAAACGGATGGCACCGGCAATATTGCTCAAACCGAAGATTTGGTGATTGGCAATACCAATGTAAACTTTGTAAATGCTTTTGGCGGTTCGCTCGATGAAATTTCTGTTTACAAAGGCGCTCTTACAGCCGAAGAAGTGCTGGATAATTACAATTACGGGCTGAAATCCGGTTTTGGCTTCTCCGGAATTGTACCTAATGCCCAGGTTTATCCAAATCCGTTTGTTAACGATTTGCAAATAAAACACAAAGACCTAATCGATGGTAAAGTTGATGTGCAAATTCGCTCACTCACCGGGCAGGTGGTGTACAACCTCACTGCTTTATCTGAAAATGGTTCGGTAAACCTTACTAACCTCGCTACAATTCCAGCAGGGCTTTATATTTGTACGGTTAAAACTACGGTAAAAGAAATATCGGTAAAAATTCTGAAATAAGCATTTTCTGAAAACCGTTCACATTGCTCCCCACAGTTTGAGCAGTCAGTTTTTACTATCCGTCATTTCACTTCTAGTGGTTTGGCGGATTTTTTTCTGATTTTTTTAAGCCGAATAAAAAAAAATCACGGATGTTCTCAGGGTTCAAAATTAAAAAGTTTATCGGTTAAATCTATATTGAGTATTATTAATGTGATAAATAAATATTTTCGTAATAAACTTTTTGTTGATATTTAAAATAGGTTGCAAATTTTTATATACTTAAGTGCTAAATAATAAAGAATTGAATTATTTGCCAGTTTTCTTAGTACATGACAAAAAAATTGAACGCAGATTCCGATAACTATCGTAAGACTGATGAAGAATTTATCCGACAGACCTCAAATAGCGGTCGTTCGGTATCCGAGATCAAACGGATTCAATCTTGCAAGCAAGT
>CAYQWD010000200.1:0-5719 GCA_964420955.1 uncultured Paludibacter sp.
GGATTATATGATCGGGGGCATGGTGCAGGCTTGGAAGACTACTGGAATTTATACACTTCCAATCCGATGTTTGCTGGCGGTTTCCTGTGGTCGTTTGTGGACGAAGCAGTGAAACGAACGGACAAAAAGGGCTTGCTCGATTCGGACGGACCAAACGGACCTGATGGTATTGTTGGGCCTTATCGGCAAAAGGAGGGCAGTTTTTATACCGTTCGTGATATTTGGGCGCCCGTTCAGTTCGAAAACATTTTTATTACACCATCTTTTAAAGGTGAGTTGATGATAAAAAACGCATATTTATATACCAATCTTAAAGAATGTACAATGAAGTACCGATTATTTTCGTGCGATACTCCACTTAAGTCGGGTATTCAAAAAATAATATTTGAGGGTACAATGAAATTACCGGAAATTGCACCCGGCGAACAGCAAAAAATAAACATAAAACTTCCTGAAAATTTTTTTGAAGGTCATTTATTACAATTGGAAGTTCACGATAAATTTGGAAAATCGGTTTGTACCCGTACTTTTCCTGTAAAATTTACCGGTGATTATTTTCGATCACAATACTCCGAACAACCATCATTGTCATCTGCAAAAATTGAAAAATTAACCGAAAAAACAGTATTGAAGTCAAATAATGTCGAAGTTACTTTCAACTCACTTACCGGAATCTTGGAAAAAGTTATTAATTCGAAAACCGAAATTCCCTTTAACAATGGACCGATTCCTGTAGGAATGAAAGTTCTTTTCAGCAGAATGGATGGCAAGGATGCACTTTTTGTTGTACGGTACTCTGGCGCAGTCGACTCAATAGTATGGCGAATGAAGCCCGATGGATTATTGGGAATGGATGCACTTTTACTGAACCGGGAAAATGGCGGCAAGTTCGAAGGGAAATTTTTCGATGATAAAATATACAATTTCGGCTTGAGTTTTTCATATCCCGAAAATGGTGTAAAATCAATGCGATGGTTTGGCAGAGGACCTTATCGGGTGTGGAAAAACCGCATACGGGGAACTAATTACGGCATTTGGGAAAAACAATACAACAACACAATTACAGGAGATAATTTCGAAAATATGACATATCCTGAATTTAAAGGCTATCATGCCAATTTATATTGGGCAACGCTTTTTTCTGATAAATACAAATTCACAGTTTATTCAGAAACTGATGGAATATATTTCAGAGTGTTTACACCACAAGAGCCACCATTACGCAGAAACGGCGAAAACAGCATGTGGGAATTTCCCGTAGGCGATTTGTCCTTTTTACTTGATATTCCGGCTATGCGTTCGTTCAAAACTATTCCCGAACACGGACCAAAAAGCCAGCCAAGTACAATACGAATAAAACAGGGCGATGAAGGAATAAATATTAAGCTTTGGTTGGATTTTGGAAAATAATTTCATAATCACAAAAATTAATCATACATTTTTTTCGTAAATTTACAGACAAAAAAAATTACTAACAGCGTATTTTTAAAGAAATTTGTTTTATGAAGAACATTGTTTTTATCATCTTTTTAATGAGTTTTGTTTATATCTTGCCTGCCCAAACCACTATGAAACAAGCCTTTCGTGAGGCTGATAAAATTGTAAAATCGATAGAAAAAACCAAATTCCCAAACCGTTCTTACACCATTACTGATTTTGGCGCCATTCCCAACGATGAGAAAACCCTTAATCATGGCGCAATCAATCAAGCAATTTTAAAATGCAATCAGGAAGGCGGCGGAAGGGTAATAATTCCTGCCGGAATTTTCCATACCGGACCACTCAGGATGAAAAGTAATGTAAACCTGCATCTCGAAGAGGGTGCTGTGTTGAAATTCACCACCGACGAACGGTGGTATTATCCTGCAGTAATTACTCGTTGGGAGGGAATTGATTGTTATAACGCTCATCCGCTGATTTATGCTTATGGAGAAACAAATATTGCGCTTACAGGAAAAGGTTTGCTCGATGGCAGTGGCTCGCCGGAAAACTGGTGGTATATGAAAGGTGGCAGATTTACACGTAAAGGTAAACCCGATCAGGTTACAAGTGGCGGACGCGACAGGCTTTTTGCAGCAGCCGAAAATAATCTTCCCATCGAAGATAGAATAATGACACCTGCCGATGCGCTTCGGCCGCCTTTTATCAACTTCATTCATTGCAACCGTGTTTTGATTGAAGATTTGAAGATCATAAATTCACCATTTTGGGTAATTCACCCTATACTTTGTCAGAATCTAATCGTTCGGGGTGTAAATATTCAGAGCAAAGGACCCAACAGCGATGGATGCGACCCCGAATCGTGCCGGAATGTGCTGATTGAAAACTGCACTTTCAATACAGGAGATGATTGTATTGCCATTAAGAGTGGCAGAAATAATGATGGTCGCCGCTGGAATGTGCCGAGCGAAAATATTGTAATTCGCAATTGTAAGATGAACGATGGCCATGGCGGTGTGGTTATTGGCAGCGAAATTTCAGGCGGATTCCGTAATCTTTTTGTTGAAAATTGTTATATGGACAGCCCCAACCTCGACCGAGCTTTACGTATAAAAACCAGCAAGTGTCGTGGCGGAATTATTGAAAATGTTTTTTTCAGAAACGTGAAAGTAGGACAGGTGCGCGAATCGGTAGTGCATATAAATCAGCTGTACGAACCAGACGAGAAATGCAATGGAAGTTTTCCTCCGATAGTCAGAAATGTGCATGTTGAAAATGTGGTTTCAGAAAAAAGCCGCTTTGGAGTACTTATTAATGGGCTCGATAGCGAAGCAAATGTACATGATGTTTATATTAACAACTGTGTTTTTAATAATGTTTCGTCGGGAGGTAACACATACCGTGGAAAAATGGATAAAATTTTCTACAAAAATCTTGTACTGAACGGAAAAGTTATCAATACCGTTGGCAAGCCCGAGTGATGTTATAAATTTTATCAGTGTTGTCCGGTATAAAAAATATGAATAACTAAAATGAGATATCTCACTTCGATCGAGATGACAATCAGCTAGTTATATATTTGTGAGGGGATAGGTTTTTAAAAAAGCGTCAAACTGTGCATTGAACAGTTTGACGCTTTTTTGTATGTGTTAAAGACCATGTCCATCGGGTTTACTATTCATTTGAGAGATTAAACTATGGAATACCATTTATCAGATTTTGAATTTTACAGGAACTTCGCAAGTATTCAAAATTCTTATAATAGAAAATTTTCCGCAAAATAATCTGTAACAAATTTTACAGTCAGTTTAATCGAAAAAGAAGAATTTAAAGAATTCAATCAATGAATTGCCTTGACAAAACCTTTTAATATCTGACAATTACAATCTTCCATCGACTAAACTGCGATCTAGTATTCCTTTCACATCGTAAATCACAGTACCTTGCTGCTTATGTGCTTTAATATCGATATTTTTAAACTCATTATGGCTAACAGCAAGAATAATAGCGCCATAACCGTTACCCTCGGGATAGTCATGTAAAATATTAATACCATACTCGCACATCACTTCAGCAGGGTTAGCCCATGGATCATACACATCTACATCAATTCCGTAATCACATAATTCATGATAAATATCGATAACTTTCGTATTGCGAAGCAGGACAGTTTTCCTTGAAAGTGATACCAAGCAACAACACTTTTGCTCCCTTTACTGCAATCTGGCTCTTAATCATAAGTTTTACTACCTGCGCCGATATAAATTTACTCATCGAGTCGTTCATTCGCCTTCCGGCAAGTATAATTTCGGGATGATAACCATATTGCTGTGCTTTTTGTGCCAAATAAAAAGGGTCGACACCGATGCAGTGTCCGCCAACAAGCCCTGGTTTAAACGGCAAAAAATTCCATTTTGTTCCGGCAGCTTCAAGAACGGCATTAGTATCTATATCCATTAAATTAAATATTTTTGCCAACTCGTTTACAAACGCTATATTGATATCACGTTGTGAATTTTCAATTACTTTGGCTGCTTCGGCAACTTTTATGGAAGGAGCCAAATGTGTGCCAGCCAAAATAATCGAACGGTAAATTTCGTCTACTCTTTTCCCGATTTCGGGCGTGGAGCCAGAAGTAACTTTTTTTATTTTTTCAACCGTATGTTCTTTATCGCCAGGGTTTATGCGCTCCGGGCTGTAACCTGCAAAGAAATCGACATTGTATTTCAAGCCTGACACACGCTCAACAACCGGAAGACAATCGTCCTCAGTTGCTCCAGGGTATACGGTTGATTCGTAAACTACGATATCGCCTTTACCAATAACTTTTCCTACCGTTTCACTGGCTTTTATCAGTGGTGTAAGGTCAGGTCGATTATTTTTATCAACTGGAGTTGGAACTGTTACAACGTAAAAATTTGCATCGCGAATTTTTTCGAGATCTGTTGTACATACCAATCCGTTTCGGATAGCTTCCTGCAAAATGAGGTTATCAACTTCCATAGTAGCATCCTCTCCTTGCATAAGTTCATCAACACGAGCCTGATTAATATCGAACCCAATAGTTTTGTACTTTGTTGAAAAAAGTCGTGCAAGTGGCAGCCCTACATATCCAAGTCCGATAATGGCGATTTTTGTTTTATCCATTGTAGTAAATAATTTTTTTTTATGTTGGTTTAATGATTTAAAATATGCGTACGAAAAGATAGTTCACAATTTTTTTGCAAGTTTGATTAGAAATTCTGATGTTTACAATTATTCCCAATGTAACTTTTGTAACTTTCAAAATATTTATAGTTTGCCTTCGATTAGTTTTTTGCCGGATATTTTGAGCCTTCAAGTCAAGAATATTAGTATCAGAATAAACAAAAACAGAATAAAAAACACACTAAATTTTATTTTTTACGAAAAACAAATTATTTTTTCGCTGAATATAATAAACCCAATAAAATAAATGCTGAGGCTTGAGCAAAAACACCTACAAACAAGTTATTAGATGTTTTTTTACAAGTTCAAACATTCTGATAACATTCGCATTTGAAAGGGATTAATTTCTTATCAATTCATGTAATTACCTGTATAATTTCTGCAAAATGTGATTTTCAAAGATTCTCTCTATACCATTTCACAGCTTCTTTCAATCCATTCTGAAGATTATACTCTGGTTTGTATCCGAGCAATAAGCGTGCTTTTTCAATTGAAGCCAGCGAATGTGGAATATCGCCTTTGCGATTGGGCCCATACACAACTTTAACATCATTAACAGCAGGATCGAATTCCGAAAGAATTTCCTTTAAATAAGTTACAAGTTGATTCAGCGTATTTCGTTCGCCATAAGCTGTATTGTAAACCTGATTTACTGCATCCAGATGATTCGTTTCAAGACACAACAAATTCATTAGAATTACATTATCGATATATGTAAAATCACGTGAAAATTCTCCATTACCGTTGATGGTTATCGTTTCATGCTTCAGCAGTTTTTTTACAAATAACGGAATCACTGCTGCATAAGGGCCATCCGGATCCTGTCGTCTTCCAAAAACATTAAAATAACGTAGAGAAACTGTGGGTAGGCCAAATGCATCGGTGAAAACTTGACAGTACATTTCCCCAGTAACTTTGTTAACTGCGTAGGGCGATAATGGCCGAGGAGGAGTATCTTCAGTTAGTGGTAATTTATCATTATCTCCATAAACAGCAGCAGACGAGGCAAAAACAAGTTTTTCCACATCACTATCTCTTGCAGCTATTAAAACTTTTAAAGTTCCTTTAATAT
>CAYQWD010000201.1:0-2649 GCA_964420955.1 uncultured Paludibacter sp.
GTAGTTTGGCGTTGAAGCCGCCAAACTACCTTCTCACAACCATAATCAATACAAAACATTGTCATTCAGAGCGTAGCGAAGAATCTCAGATGTTTAGTCGGTTAGTAGTGATAAAAAGTAATTAACCTGACAAATTTTTTGAATTTGTCAGGTTAATTATCAGCACTTTAAAATTTACTCAAAACTTTTAAATGCATAATTTGTTAATTTTAAGTGAGTTGAAGTATGGATGAATCAATCCATATCACCATCCATATTCAAATTATTCTGATTTTGTTTGCGCATTTCAGAAGGTTTGGGTTTAGAGTTTCCAAAGTTCCAAGTTGCAGTTAGCCCTATTATACGTCCATGAAAGTATGATTCGGAAGTTTGATAAAAGCCGATTCCCTGTGTTGTACCCACAAATCGGCGACTGTTAAGTAAATCGCGAACGGTAAAGTTTAAACTCAGGTTGCGGTTGAAAAATGTTTGTCTCAGACCAAGATCTACAGAGTAGCTTGATTTTTGCGTTCCTTGGGGCAAAAGTCGAGGACCTGAATAATCGCCTGTAACCTGCAGCGAAGTAGATTTGCCAAGTATCATATTTGCTATGATGCGTCCACTCCACGAAAAAGTACTTTGCTGCGGTATTTTTGTAATGAGCTCAGCATTGTAGGGATTGATATAAACTGAAGAATCGAGTTTATTATAATATAGATTTACAGATGTAGTCAGATTTAGAATTCGGAAAAGTCGGTTTTTTGCTACGAATTCGGCACCCGTAAATGTCGATTTTGCAATATTCATGTAAGTTTCTTCCATCGTACCCTGATTTATAAAATTTACGTTTTGTATTACATTATCTGTAAATCGATAATATGCCGAAGCCGATAGTGTATGATTATCCCAGTTTTTTATATAATTTAATTCTGTGGAAGAAGAAAATTCGGGATTCAGATCCGGATTTCCGTAAGAAATATTAGTAGAGTCAGAATAATCGCGAAATGGATTTATCTGACGGCCGTGTGGACGATTTACCCTGCGGGAATAATTGAGTTGCACTTCGTTATTATTTTGTAACGAGTACGAGAGATATGCGCTTGGATATAATTGGAATGTGGACTTTGGCTCTATTGTAATTGTTTTAAGCACCCAGTTATTATTTATATCTTTAAATTTATAATCAGAACCGCGTGTGAAATATTCGGCGCGCAATCCGGCCTGAAAGCTCAGTTTTTCGAAAAATCTGTCGCCATAAGTAATGTAAACTGCATGATTATTTTCGTTGTAATCAAAAACATTGTAATAAGGTTTGATTTCCATATTGATCAGATGGTCGAATCCTTTAGCTGGACTCAGGCGATTGGAAATATTGCTTTGCCATCCTGTTTCGAGGCGATTGGTTTCAGAAAATTTCTTTGTGTAATCTGCCTTAAAAAGCCATTCGCCATTTGAACCTTCCATTGTCTGGGAAATGTCTGATGTCAAAGCGTTTAGCAAATTATCTGTTTGTTTATATCGTTCATCGCTTGTGCGTTTGTGTGCCGAATATGAAACCGTAGCTAAAAAATTTGAACCTGACTTGTCGATGTCATATTTATAATCCATGGTAAGGTTCATTCCTCTGCGAGTACCTAAATCAGTATTATCGCGTTTGTAATCGCGTAAAATGTTGATTGAAGGGAAGGAAGTAAGTTTATAATCGATGAGCGAAGTTGAATTTCCAGAGCCAATCATTCCAAAACTGCTTAAACTTAAAGTATTTTTCTGATTGAGATGATAATCAACGCCGCCACGCATAAAAACGCCACCAAACGACCTGTTAGAGACAGAATTTTGTGAGAGTAATGAAAGTGTGTCAACCCCCAGCAAATTAAAACGGTTACTGTTGCCGCCGCCAGTAAAATTCATCCTTCGAAAACCAATATTTAGATAAGCATCAAATTTTCCACTGTTGAAATTGATATTTGTACCAAGCGTACCGCCCGGTTTTTTTCCGTAAGAGTGTAAAATACCGGCAGTTACACTGCCATAATAACCGGCTTTTCTATTTTTTTTAAGAATGATATTAATAATACCGGCTGTACCCTCAGGATTAAAACGAGCCGATGGATTGGTTATTACTTCAATGCTTTCAATACTTTCGGCAGGCATTTGTTGTAAAATTTGTGCGCGATTTTCGGTCGTTAGTCCTGATGGTTTTCCGTTGATCCATACTTCGACACTTGCATTGTTGCGAAGTGAAATATTACCTTCGGTATCAACTGTAACTGAAGGTATGTTTTGCAATACTTCGGTGGCAGAACCACCGGCTGCAGCAATATTCTGATCTACACTGAAAACTTTGCGGTCGATATCAAAACGCATTTGTGTGCCCTGACCAACAACCTGCAATTCGGACAGCGTTTTACTGTCTTCTTGAGGGATATTTACTGTATTGTAACCTACGAAACTTATGCGTAAAAAATAATGCCCCTGTTTTACATCCGGAAGAAAAAAATCACCTTTTTCGTCTGTGATTACACCTGCCGATGGCTCTACGGCATTTTCTTTATATAAGGCAACGTTTACGTAATCGAGCGGCGATTTCGATTCTGCATCAACAATTTTTCCCTTAATTGTTTGAAGTGCAAATAGGGGAAAGGAAAAAATTATAACTAAAAAAACAAT
>CAYQWD010000201.1:2659-5706 GCA_964420955.1 uncultured Paludibacter sp.
GTTACATGTTTCGGTATTACCGGCTAACAGAAATTTATGCAAGTGTATTTGAGGTCTGCAAAGCTCTGCTATTTTTGTAACTTTTTTAAATTATTAAACTCCTGATTATATTTTAATTAAACTGAATTATTTTAACTTCAAAAAACGTTTCTGCATGATTAATAAATTCAAATGAACTTCTTTGACTGGTAAAACAATGTAACGTTTAAAACTGTAAATTATAAAAATGCAAAAAAAAAGCGTTATCCAGATTAACGCTTTTTCGGTAAAAAAGTTCGTGATTAATGCATTGCTCTTTGAAATTTCATTTTAAATGAAATCCAGTCCTTGTATTGAAGCAAGGGGTCGGTATTGCGTTCCACTTATTTTCGGAGCGAACTCACTTAGTCAGAAATTTGGCAGAATGTATTTATCGCGCGATTCGAGTATCTTGCCCACGTTGTTTACTTCAAGAAATGTGGTGCCGAAACCTTCGCCAAAGCTGCCGCTAAGGTAACTTACTGAATCAGCTATATTAATTTGTTTGTTTTCGATTAATTCGAGCAACGCTTCAATAAAGTATTCCTGTGTGTTCGAGCATGCTTTTTTGTGGGTGGGAAACACGCCGTAAGAAAGCGCCAGAATACGGGTTGAGGCTTCGTGGTAACACACTGCAAGCACAGGACTTTTTCCCCTGTATGATGCCAGAAAACGTGCAGTACGACCACTGAAAGTATCGGTAATAATAGCTTTTATTCCCAGCACACGACTTGTTTCCACAGCTGAATGAGCTAAAAACGATGTGGTGTCGTTTTCGTGAATTTCGATGGGAATATCATTTTCGGCTAGTTTGGTTGCTTCGGCTTCGCGGGCAATAGTAGCCATAGTTCGCACAGCTTCAACCGGATATTTTCCGTATGCTGTTTCGCCGCTGAGCATAAGGGCATCCGTTCGATAGTAAATGGCATTTGCTACATCAGTAACTTCGGCACGCGTAGGGCGCGGATTGTTAATCATAGTATGTAGCATTTGAGTGGCAACAATCACAGGTTTTTTTGCTTTCACACATTTGCGGATAAGTTTTCGCTGAATGCCTGGAATTTTTTCCTGTGGAACTTCTATTCCCAAATCGCCGCGTGCAATCATTACACCGTATGTATGTTCAAGTATTTCATCGATATTGTCAACTCCCTCCTGGTTTTCAATTTTCGAAATAATTTTTATCGGACTGTTGTGTTCGTCAAGTATTCGCTGAATATCGATAACATCCTGTTTGTTTCTCACGAAAGAATGTGCTATAAAATCGATTTTTTGATTGATGGCATACAAAATATTTTGCTTGTCTTTTTCAGTTAACGAGGGCAAATTGATTCGTACACCCGGCACATTCACACTTTTTCGGCTACCGAGTTTTCCATCATTTTGAGCTAAGCATGTTAGATATTCGTCGTTTTTGGATATTACTTTCATTTCTATCTCGCCATCATCGAATAGAATGTCATCGCCTATCTGTAAATCGCGCACAAAATGCAGATAACTTACCGCTATAAGCTCTTTGGTTGATTTCAAAGAAGGATTTCCTGTAACTTTAATCAGGTCGCCGGTTTTAATTTCTAGGGATTCATCGTTTTCCAGAACTGTAGTTCTCACTTCAGGACCCTTGGTGTCCATAAGAATGGCTATTTGCGAACTAACTGTACGAACGTTGTTTATTATTTTATCAAATCCCTCTTTTTGAAGATGTGCTGAATTCATACGAACCACATTCATTCCTTCCTGAAAAAGCGTTTGAATAAAATCTACTTCACAGCGTTGGTCGCTTATTGTAGCTACTATTTTTGTAAATTTGGGAAATGGCATTTTTTCTATAATTTATCTGATTAAAAATGATTCTACTGCAAGACGATATGAACTCAGTCCGAATCCAACGATACAACCATTGCATACTTCTGACAAGTAAGAATGTTGTCTGAAAGCTTCCCGCTTGAAAACATTGGAAATATGAACTTCGACTACTGGCGTAGTTATGCCACGAATTGCATCGGCAATTGCAATGGAGGTGTGTGTGTAGGCTCCTGCATTTAGTACTATACCATCGTAACTGAAACCAACTTCATGTATTTTATCAATGATTCCTCCTTCGTGATTCGACTGAAAAAAACTGAGTTGTATCTGCTGAAACTCTTTTTTCAGAATTTCAAAATAATCTTCGAAAGTTTCCTTTCCATAAACCGAAGGTTCTCTTTTGCCGAGTAAATTCAGATTCGGACCATTGATGATTAGTATTTTTTTCATTTTTTGGGAAATTTTTATAAGTTGGTTTTCGATGAAATAACTAACTGCCTGAAAAACTAATTAATTTGTTCAAAAAAAAATACAAAAAATTATTGAATAAACAGCTAAAATGAAAATAAACATAATTCAATAGCGAATGGGTACAAAGTTATTAAAAAAAATGAAGTCTAAAAAATTTGTATTTCCAGGGATGTTTTTTTTTGTTTGTGGTAATAGTGCTTTTTTTTTAAAAAAAACTCACATTTTTCCGCCTTAAGCCAGCAAGTGCGGCTTAAAAATACGTTACAATTATTTATCCTTTATTGACAGAATGAGAATTGATATTTTTTTTCACTACTGACCGATAAAAAATAGTTTGAATTAATTTTTTTAACTTGTTTGATTCCTCACTATGTTCGGAATGACATACAATCAATAAGTTAGGTTTTTGGGAGGAGGTAGGTTGGCGGCTTCGCCGCCAACCTACCTCCTCCCAACCATTATCAATACAAAGCATTGTCATTCAGAGCGTAGCGAAGAATCTCAGTTGTTTAATCGGTTAGTAGTGATTTTTTTTAAAAAGAGAGTTGATAAAAAATAAGAACCAATGCGCTAAATGACATGTTTTACTGAAACAGATAAAAAGTTTTTTTTTAGAATAAATATTTACCATTGCTATTCAATGAAAAGAAAACTCATTAAACTGATTTTTATAGTCGTTCAGTAGTTACTTTTTTAGTAACTTTGCAGCCCGTTTTCCTGAAGGCAGGAGAAAAATTCTTTCAAATAAAAAA
>CAYQWD010000202.1:0-5693 GCA_964420955.1 uncultured Paludibacter sp.
AGCCAAGAAATATTACACCGAGTTTCAAAAACAAATGATGGGGTTGCCAAGCGATAAACAGTTAAAGGTAGCAACCATTTACAGTTTTGGAGTGAATGAAGACCCCGAAAATGGAATTATTGATGATGAGAACCTCGAAGATACCAGCCTTTTAGACCAAAGCTCACGGGATTTTCTCGAATCGGCAATACAGGACTACAACAAAATATTTAAAACGAATTACGATACTTCGAGCGATAAATTTCAAAACTACTACAAAGATGTATCGCAACGGGTAAAAGACCGTGAAATTGACTTGTTGATAGTGGTAAACATGTTTCTTACCGGATTTGATGCTACTACTTTGAATACTCTTTGGGTAGATAAAAACCTTCGTTTGCATGGGCTTTTACAAGCCTATTCACGCACAAACCGCATTCTGAACACTGTTAAAACCTTTGGAAATATTATTTGTTTCCGTAACCTCGAAAAAGCCACCAACGAGAGTATTGCACTATTTGGCGACAAAGAAGCCGGTGGAGTGGTTTTGCTCAAAACTTACGATGAATATTACAACGGCTACAAAAAAGGCGATAAAGACATTCCCGGCTATGCTGATTTAGTGGATGACTTACAAGAAAAATTCCCTGTCGGGGAACAGATTATCGGTGAGCAAAACCAAAAAGAATTTATCAAGCTTTACAGTGCCATTCTGAAAGTAAAAAACATACTTTCCACATTCGATGAATTTTCAGGCAATGAAATACTTTCCGAAAGAGATGTACAGGATTACCACAGCATGTACATTAACCTTTACAACGATTTCAGGGGCAAAAGCAAGGGCGACAACGAAAATGTAAATGATGATATAGTCTTTGAAATGGAGCTGATTAAACAGGTCGAAATCAACATTGATTATATCCTCGCACTCATTAAGAAATACCACGAAGGGCATTTAAAAGACAAGGAAATTGTTATCAGTATTAGCAAAGCCATTGATTCCAGTGTGGAACTCCGCAATAAAAAAGAGCTTATCGAACAATTTATCGATTCGTTGACCCCTTCAACCAATGTGGATGATGATTGGCATTCGTTTGTTGATGCTAAGAAAGTAGAAGAATTAGACCAAATTATCAACGATGAAAATTTGGACAAAGAAGAAACATACAAGTTTATAACAAATGCTTTTCGTGACGGTTATGTACAATCAACAGGCACAGCATTAAGCAAAGTTCTGCCACCTGTTTCAAGATTTACGCCAACAGGCGACCGTACAAAGAAAAGAGAATCGGTACTCGAAAAACTCAGCTCGTTTTTCAATAAATTCTGGGATATATCGGGTGGCAGGTTTTGAGAAAGGTTGTTTAATAAGATGTTGGATAAATAAATTGTCAACAGCATGACTAATCTCTGGAAACAACAAGGCATTCCGCATAAAGGTTGGACATTAGAAAATGTGTACGAAGTGCGGGAAGATGGTCAGTGGGAAGACGAAACCACTTACGAAACTTGCATGTAGTGCGGTCATGAAAAAATTGGTTATGTTCACGTTGTTTCTCACCTTGATTATGGCGATGAATTATTAGTTGGTTGTCAATGCGCCGTGAAACTGACTGACGATTATATAAACCCTCAGCGCAGGGAGAAAGAACTAAGAAATAAAACCAAACGGCGAATTAGTTTTATTAAACGTTCTTGGAAAATCAGCGCTAAATGGAATGAATATCTCAAGATTAATAACCACCATATTTTAATCAACGAAAACAGTAAGACCTATAAATTCACTGTTAAAATAGATGATAATTGGGATAAAAGACATTTTGATACGCCCGAACAAGCAAAAGCCGCAGCTTTCAAAGGAATAGAATATTATAAAGATAATGGGGTATGGTAGTACCTATAAGCCAAACTTTCAAAAATTGATTTTTGTTCTTCAATTAATGATATTTAATACTTCTTATAATCAAAACTATTAACATGATTATCTTGTTTTTAACTCACACAAAAATTGCGTAAAGAACTTTTCCGTGTGCGTACACAGGTAAAATATTGCCCTTTTCCCAAATTTGATGTAACTTTGTAAAGTTTTCAGTCGTGTGCGCACACGAAAGAAAAGATTAGTTAACACAGAAGATTTAAGAAGCCTTTATTGCATAACATCCTGCAAGATATAAGCGCATTTTTCAAAGAAATAATTTCAAATCAATTTTTAAATACTTTCAATTTATGAAACCATTGAACAGAACCACTGTAAATGAAACAAAACTTTATCCTGAAAGAATAATCCAGTTTGGAGAAGGCAATTTTCTCAGAGCATTTGTTGACTGGATGGTAAATCGTATGAACAAAACTGCAGATTTCAACTCAGGAGTAGTAGTTGTGCAACCTTTGCCTGACGGAATGATTGACATGTTAAATGAACAAGAAGGTCTATATCATGTCAACCTGCAAGGGCTCGATCATGGCAACACGGTAAACAGTATCGAACTAATAGATGTTATTACCCGTTCGATTAATCCTTACAATCAGTTCGAAGAGTATTTAAGACTTGCAGAACAACCAGAAATGCGTTTTATTTTCTCAAATACAACAGAAGCAGGAATTGTATTCGATGAAAATTGCAATCTGAACGATGCACCCGCAAGCTCATTTCCCGGAAAATTAACGCAATTGCTTTATCATCGTTATAAAACATTTAACGGTGCAGCAGATAAAGGACTTTTAATTTTCCCTTGTGAACTTATTTTCCATAATGGAACAGAATTGAAAAAAACTATTCATCAATATATTGAATTATGGAGTTTAGGTCAGGATTTTCTGAACTGGTTCGATACAGCTTGTGGAGTTTATTCAACACTCGTTGACAGAATTGTTCCGGGTTATCCTCGCAACACAATAGCTGAAATTCATGAAAAAGTCGGTTTTGAGGACAAACTGGTAGTTCAGGCAGAAATTTTCCATCTTTTCGTAATTGAAGCTCCCAAAAGTGTCGAAGCAGAATTTCCGGCGCGAAAAGCAGGTTTAAATGTACTTTTTGTACCAGATGAAAAACCTTATCACGAACGCAAGGTTACATTGCTCAATGGTCCGCATACTGTTTTGGCTCCAGTAGGTTATCTTTCAGGCTTGAATATCGTGAAAGAATGTCTTCGAGATGAAGTAATGTCGAAATTCGTGTATATGATTATGTACAAAGAATTGATATCGACGCTTGATTTACCGAAAGCAGAACTAAAAAAGTTTGCCGATGATGTGGTTGAACGCTTCAACAATCCATTTGTTCATCATCTGCTCACAAGCATCATGCTTAACTCATTCTCGAAATTCAAAACCCGCGATTTACCCGGTTTAAAAAAATATCTCGAACGCAAAGGCGAACTGCCTTCAGGACTTGTACTTGGACTAGCTGCAATCATAACATTTTATAAAGGCGGCAAAAGAGGAAATAATGACATTGTTCCAAACGATGACAAGGAAATACTTGATGTTTTAAAATTACTGTGGAAGCTGGGCATTGATACCGTAGCAAAAGGTGTATTAGCAGCAGAATTTATTTGGGGAGAAGATTTGAATCAAATACCCGGACTGACGGAAAAACTCACTTTCTATCTTCGCCTTATTGATGAGTTCGGCATGAAAGAAGCTGTAAGATCAATAGTATCGAAACGTTTCAGTCTTTCTGTCAAAGTCGATTTTGAATTACCTGTTATTGAAGAATGATTCCTTAATAAGATATTCTTCCCAATTTTTTAGGTTATTTATTTAAATATTGTGGATTAAAAAAAACATAACAAAACATGAAATTTCTTCAGATAAATCCTGCTGATAATGTAGCCGTAGCGCTTGAAGTGCTTAATTCAGGCGATTTAATTTCATTTAACGGAAAAGAAATTTCTGTAAATGAAAACATTCCAATGGGTCATAAAATTGCCCTGACCGATATAAATTTAAATGAGAATGTTGTAAAATACGGTTATCCAATCGGTCATGCCATATCGGAAATGAAAGCCGGCGATTGGGTAAACGAAAAAAACGTAAAGACAAATCTTGAGGGTTTACTCGAATATGAATATTATCCACAGGCTGTAAATTTGGATATTGAAAACCGCAATCTGAGTTTTAAAGGTTATAAAAGAGCCAATGGTGAAGTTGGCGTACGTAATGAAATATGGCTGATTCCGACTGTTGGTTGTGTAAACGGAACTATCAATTCGCTTGCCGAGCAACTTAGAGCTGAAACACAAATGAAAGGTGTAGATGCAATTGTTGCTTATCCGCACAATTACGGCTGTTCGCAACTTGGCGCCGACCATGAAAATACGCGAAAAGTTCTTCGAAACATGGTCTTACACCCGAATGCAGGCGGTGTGTTGGTTGTAGGTCTTGGCTGCGAAAACAATCAGGTGGGCGCTTTTAAAGAAATGCTCGGAGAATTTGATTCAACACGCGTAAAATTTATGGAGACACAAAAAGTGGATGACGAATATGAAGTTGGCATGAAACTTTTACGCGAAATTTACGAAGTTGTATCGCAGGATGTTCGCGAAGATGCGCCACTTTCAGAATTGAAAATTGGATTGAAATGTGGTGGCTCCGATGGATTTTCAGGTATAACTGCAAATCCGCTGCTTGGAGTGTTTTCTGATTTTCTTATTGCACAGGGAGGCAGTACCGTTCTCACGGAAGTTCCTGAAATGTTTGGTGCTGAAGGGATTTTGATGAATAGATGTATCGACAGAAATATGTTCGATAAAACTGTGTTTCTAATCAATGATTTCAAAGATTACTTCATGCGCAACAATCAACCTGTTTATGAAAATCCTTCGCCGGGAAACAAAGCAGGAGGTATTTCTACGCTGGAAGAAAAGTCGCTTGGATGCACACAAAAATGCGGTAAAGCGCTCGTAAAGGATGTACTTATGTATGGCGAACGCATAAAATCCAAAGGTTTGAATCTGCTCAGTGCACCCGGCAATGATCTTGTGGCAGCAACTGCACTGGGAGCAAGCGGATGTCATATTGTACTGTTTACAACAGGTCGTGGAACACCATTCGGAAGTTTTGTGCCAACCATGAAAATATCGACAAACACTCCACTTTACAACCGTAAAGGTACCTGGATTGATTTCAATGCCGGTACGATAGTTGAAAACGAATCGATTGATCAAGTAAATGAGCGATTTATCGATTACATTATCAAAGTAGCAAGTGGCGAAAAAGTAAACAACGAGAAGAAAAATTACAGAGAAATTTCAATATTTAAAACAGGTGTAACTTTATAATATTTTTTGTCAATAAATAAACACGGGCTTGCAACTTTGCAAGTCCGTATTTTGTTTATATTTGTATTCCGGATAAATAATCGAAGATTACCGGTTTTCATTCAAGTACCATAAACACACAAATACCAGATCGGCGCATGAAAAAAAGGATTATTTTCAGCCTTATTTGTTTTGCGATTTCGCTGAAAAGCATTTTTTCACAAGAACAAATATCATTCAGACATTACTCGGTGGAAGATGGACTTTCGCAAAACACAGTGATGGCAATATTGCAAGATAGCAAGGGTTTCATGTGGTTTGGCACATGGGATGGACTGAATAAATTTGATGGTTACAAATTCACGATTTACAAATCGCGTCCGGGCGATTTGAGTAATATTACCAACAATCGGATTGATTATTTACACGAAGACCGTTGGGGAAACATCTGGT
>CAYQWD010000203.1:0-5690 GCA_964420955.1 uncultured Paludibacter sp.
AAAGACGATATGGGCTATTTATGGGAGCTTGATTATTGGCTTGAAGATGACGGATTTTTGCCAGATGGGGGAATAATATTATCTGATGTAAAACATGGTGGTTATAACCTTGCGAAAGAAATACGAGTAATTGGCTTTTGGATTGAATTTGAAACCTTTACTAAAGGTGAAAGCACAAAAAAGGAAAGTAAATTTTTTCCGTTAAAAAAAACTCACTTCTCTCATGGTGCACCCACTATTTTAAAAGAAAGCAAAGCATCCGTTTCTAAAAAGGCCTATGATTTGTACAAGAAACACGGCAATAATGTTTTTAACAAAATTACGCCTGATGAAAAACAGGATTATGGAACATACCTTGATATAATTACGGGCTTACAGAACTTTTCAGTTTACAATTATATTACAGGTATACAAGCAGAATATACTCTACTTAGTGATTTTGATGCTGAAAACTGCGAATATAAAAACCTTACTATTGCGCAAACATGTCTTTTTACCGATTACAAGGAAACACCTGCCCATGAACCAAGTGGTGCATTGGCAGCAGCAAGATTGTTTCCGCTTATTAAAACCAATTTCATCACAAACACAGCATTTAATAAAAATGCAGAAACAAGAACACAAATAAACTCCATCAGAATTGATTATAGGTTTCAGCCTCGCTTAGATGCTTTTTTATTTTTTGAAGAAAATAAAAAGGCCATAGATGGTGTGGTTAATCAAGCAGCCATAAAAATAAATGATATTGCTAAAAACCCTCTAAGGGCTAAGGATACGGATTTTATTTTAAACACCAAGCCACAGCAAGCAGGTGTGTTTATTGATGAAGAAAGTGTAGATTATTTAAGTGGTTTTTTTTCGGGATTAGCAGCAGAACAAGCTGTTTTTAAGGCTATTGAAAAACCTTTGATATACGAAATTGGAGGTGTCGGCTTGGCAAAAGGGTTACCGTTTTTCAGAGATAGTAAACAAAGTTACAAGACTTGGGATAATATTCACTGGTGGGGAGGTTATAAAAACTTTCATATACCTTCCGCCCCTGGTGCTTTTCACGCTATGCATCTGCACTGGCGTTGGGGAGGGGCTGTAAAAGGGGGATTAATCCCCCCTAATCCGAAACATGGGAAAGAAAAACAATTTACAGACTCTGGAATACCTTCTGAGGTATTGAAAGATAAGAGATACAAAGGATTTTTAGGCCCCTTGGTTGACCCTAAAGCATGGGTTCAATCTGTTCGTTTTGCAATTGTAAAATACAATAAAGAAGAAGATAATAATACTACCAAAGAATTCAGGGATAAGTTTTTAAATAAGATTAATAATTCTGCTACAAATTTAAAGCAAATTAATGATGGAGGTAGTTTGGTGCTGTGGTATTCAGTTGAACTAAGCAGGAACCTCACTTTACCAGAATATACTGATGAGGATATCTCACGTATGCCGGGAAATACAAGAGTTAAAATACCCGAAAAGAAATTAACGGCAAGTTTAAACGGGACAGTATTTATTCATGGGTTGTTCTTTGCACATGAGTTGGAAGAAAAAAACATGTTAACAGGTTCAATAACGGAAGAATATTTCCCAAAGGGTAAATCTACTATAATTAAAGAGCGTAAGTTTATTCGGAATGCAAAATTTTAAATTAATATATTGTCTATACATTTCTTTGATTATTTGTTTATGCTCGGTTTCTTTAATTGCATTAGATAATATTATAAGAAAACAAGGGATATTAGGATTTGAATATCATATCAATGTAGTTTTATTTTGGATAATCAATTTTATTATTAATTTTTTATTGTCAGCTGAAAAAAATGAATCTGCATCTCGTAGTATAATTCTATTGTCGTGTTTCTTTTTTTATTCATTATGGCCTATCACAGCTATTGGAGTCTTCGGTAATCCTTATGATTTATATGGGATTTGTTTTATAACTTTTACTACAATTATTCTACAAGTATTTATTTTTTACATCAATTATTCATCAAAAAAAATAAAACATTTAGTATTATTGATACTTTTTATCCTTGGATTATACACTACGTTATATTTGACAGAAAAACCAGGTGAATATTATATTTTTTCAGTTCATATAATCCTTTTAATTAATAGTATAACATCATTTTTGGCATATTGGTATAAACAAAAAAACCGATAATTCATTCTGCAAATGGGTATGGGAAAATTCAATATTATGATGCTAAACAAACAATAAATCTTCTCTCTTTTGTCATACTTTTTATGCAAACATATTTTTAGCATATTGCCGTCCTCGTTCCTATGGGCGGCAAAGAGCTAAAACCGACCCTCAAACAAAAAGCTATGCCAAAATCCATCGCACGAGAGACAGAAATTCCCTCGCTTCGCAAAAATTAAATCTTTCCAGACCGCTCATTTGCCGACAGAAAAAATTGTTTTTCAAGGACAGTTAAGCGGACAATAAAAACGCTGAAAGCACAGTGGACACTGACACGGAAGACAGAACCACTGGCGGTAACATCACCTATACGCAAGCAGGGGTTTCGTGCTTCGTAAGACAGAAAAGTGGTATATTTGAAGTTCTGTTCTTCGTAGGGAGCTCAGTTGTTAAAATCCCTGCCTGCGTATAGCTGCGAAACGTTATGAGCAATTTTAAAAACGATAGTGGTTCAAGAGACAACGATAGGGCTGAACACCCAATTTGACAAATAAGGAGAAGAAAACGACCCGAACACTCCTAAAAAAGAAGTAGGGCAAATTTTAAAATTCAACAAAATGAAAAAATTAATTTATGGAAGTCTAATCCTTGCGTCATTTGGAATTGGACTAATTAGTTGTAAAAAAGAAAATGTATTAATTTCAGAAATTAAAAAAAGCGAAATCTCAACAGACGGAAAAGTTCTTATCTTTAAATCAATTGGTGATTTTGAAAATGCGGTTGATGAACTTAATGTGAAAAATCGTGAAAACTTAATTTCTGAAATATCCTCATTGAGCTTCAAGAATTATTTTTCTATTGAGCACCCTGAAACAAAAAATGAAGATTCAGGTCAAGAAATGGATGATTTTTTAGGGCAGTTGTTAAATGAAGATGGTGCGATTCAGATTGGAGAGCATATTTTCAAAATTGATTTAGTAAGTGATAAGGTTTTTGTAATTAAATCCGAAAACAAAGACACAGATTACGAAGACTTAATTAATGGCAATGTTAATAACAAAAATGTCGCAGTTTATTCAGTTGACCAAGAAGTACTTTATTTAGTGAATGGTGAAATTGAAGAAAAATGTGGTGGTATTGGTGGATTCGACAACTCTTCTAACATCGTGAATCTCGATGATGCTGGTAACATTAAATTCGATGCTAACTGTAAGTATTTTCAAGGTGGAATTTATTTCAGAGTAACAGGGCGTGTTGAATATACACAAGCCTACTCGGGAACTGCTAAAATCGCTCTGGAAATTCAATCACCTCAAGCATGGATGAGAAGAAGACCATGTGGAGACGGGACAATTACAACCCACCATGCAGGTGAAAGAGTGTCAGGATTCTTTTACAGATATTTGTTTGAGGCTTATTCCAAAACAAGAGCAATAAATGGAATTTACATGTTTGTAAGAGCGAGAGCTGAAATTACACCTCCTGGTCAATCCACCATCATAAAATATACAAATTGGACAGGTAGAAATGTAAATTCACCTTATTAAACCAATTCAAAAATGAGAAATCTAGTTTTGATGGTTTTAATTTCGTTTGGGAATGCATATTCCCAAACGGAATTTTACGTTCGACCTACATTAAATTCAAAAGGATATGTTAGCAGTGCCGATAATACTTTATCAGACTTTTTAATTTTTAATAACAAAACAGCTAATAACCCATATTTTCAGTGTGAAAATCAATTAATTAGCCTCAGGTCTATAGGCTATATTGGCTTGAATTTAGGTATAAAATTAAAAAACAATCATAATGTTGAAATTGGATGGTCGCAAGACGGTACAGGTAGCAGTTGGCGTGATCGTATGATGACATGGGATACAACGTCTTTAGGATTACAAACTTTCTCAAACAATCATACGATAAGTAGATCACACATTCACTATCACAGAATATTTGTTCAATACCAGTTTTCCTTAGTAAATATTGAAGAAAAAACAAATTTTGGAATAAATTTAGCTTCTGGTGTTTTATTTAACCCAAACAAAAAGAAAAATTCCCCTCCACCGAGTATAATTTATGGCTCATATTCATCTCCAGAGTCTCAAACAAATTTAGATGAAAACATTAGTTTAACATCCAAAGAGAATGAAGCTTTTGCATTTTCGAGATATAGTTTTTTCTTTTCTATTGGTTTATTTAGTGACCTAATTGTTAAAAAGAATTATCTTTTTTCTGTTTCACTTTCGTATTTACAGAGCTTCAATTATATGGAATATTCGATACATCGATATATGATTAATGACAATGGAATTGAAAAAAGATTGGACTACACTAGTGCAAGTAAAGGAAGTGGTTTCTATTTTCAAATAAGTAGAAAGTTTCAATTATACCCTTTGTATAGAAAGAAAAAAAGCTCATAACAGCAAATAAGCGCAAGCGACAAACGAACATATCGTGGTGTCGCCTGCGCCTATTTGCAAACCGTTAGCAGTAATGGTAGGACGACCCAACAGACAATGAAGTGATATGCAAAAAACGACATTTAAGATAACAAAAATGGACTGTCCATCCGAAGAACAAATGATTCGGATGAAACTTGACGATTTGACAAATATTCAATCGTTAGAATTTGACATACCCAACCGACTTTTACACGTTTTTCATATAGACAATAATGAACAAATTTTTCAGCGACTTGACACATTAAAATTTGACACTTCAATTCTCTCGACTGTTTCGGTTGACAATTTTACAGCAACTGACAATCAAAATGACGAAAGAAAAACCTTATGGACTGTTTTAATAATAAATTTTTTGTTTTTCGTTATTGAAATTGTAACAGGACTTATATCAAACTCAATGGGCTTGGTTGCCGACAGTTTAGATATGCTGGCTGACAGTATTGTTTATGGACTTGCATTAATTGCTGTTGGCGGAACAGTAGTCAGAAAAAAGAATATCGCAAAATTTGCAGGATACTTTCAAATCCTTCTTGCTGTAATTGGTTTTATAGAAGTAGTCAGACGATTTATTGGAGTCGAGAAAATGCCTGACTTTCAAACAATGATTTTCGTTTCGATTGTAGCGTTAATAGCTAATGTTATTTGTCTGTATTTATTGCAAAAGAGAAAAAGCAAAGAAGCTCATATGCAAGCAAGTATGATTTTTACTTCAAATGACATAATCATAAATTCGGGAGTAATTACAGCAGGACTTTTGGTTAATTGGCTCAATTCAGGTTATCCCGACTTAATTATTGGAGCAATTGTATTTGTCATTGTAGCGAGAGGAGCTTACAGAATTTTACAGCTATCAAAATGACGACTAACAAGACAACGGAAGAAACCACTACTGCTAACAGCGGTTTTGCGTCAGGCGGGGGAAACGGCTTCGTATGACAGTTTTTCGTAACTTTGAAGTTTACGGCTTCGTAAGGAAGTTTTGTGCTAAAAACCCGCCCGAACGCAAAGCCGCAAACCGTTACAAGCAAGTGTAAAGAATGCCACGTCCTGAAATAGGTTGACCAAAGTTTAATCAAAACTAGGTCACGTAT
>CAYQWD010000204.1:0-5672 GCA_964420955.1 uncultured Paludibacter sp.
ATATTAATGCATTTCGAGAAGGAATCGAACTTATTTATTCAAAATTTATTGCTTTCCTGCTACAGCATGGTGTAAAAACTATCCCAACTGAAAACGAAAATTTCAACACCGATTTACATGAAGCTGTAACCACTTTTCCTGCTCAAACCGAAGAACTTAAAGGAAAAATCATCGATTGCTTGTCGAAAGGATACACCATGAATGAAAAAGTAATACGGTTTGCTAAAGTTGTAGTAGGCGAATAAGAAAATATTGATAAATGAGAAATGAAAGTTTTTAGCATTTACGATTTTCATTTTTCAATTTCAATTTTTTTTCAAGTAGATAACATTAGTTTAAAATAAGTAATATAAAAGTACTCGATAACATTGGAACTTAGTTGCCGATACTTTGCGACTGGAACTTTGTAACTTTCAACTTCAATCAAAGTCAGCGAATCAATAAATTTAAAAAATGTCGAAAAGAGATTACTACGAAGTATTAGGCGTGTCGAAAACTTCCACAGCCGACGAAATAAAAAAGGCATATCGCAAGAAAGCCATCGAATTTCATCCAGATAAAAATCCGGGCAACAAAGCAGCTGAAGAGAAATTCAAGGAAGCAGCTGAAGCTTATGAAGTGCTGAGCGATCCTCAGAAACGCCAGCGTTACGATCAGTTTGGACATGCTGGTTTAGGTGGAGCATCGGGTGGTGGTTTTAGCGGCAGTGGAATGACTATGGATGATATTTTCTCACATTTCGGTGATATTTTTGGCGGTCATTTTGGCGGTTTCGGCGGTTTCGGCGGATCATCGGGCAGGGGAGGACAAAGAGTGCGCCGCGGTTCTGATTTGAGAGTGAAAGTAAAGCTCAACCTTAGCGAAATTGCTGCAGGTGTTGAAAAAAAACTTAAAGTTAAAAAAGCAGTTACATGCAAATACTGTAATGGATCTGGAGCATCCAGTGGTTCGCAATCTGTTACATGCACCACTTGTCATGGTTCAGGAAGAGTTACCACGGTTCAACAAACTATTCTTGGCCGTATGCAAACGCAGTCTGAATGTCCCACATGTCATGGTGAAGGTAAAATAATTAAAGATAAATGTTCGCATTGTGCCGGTGAAGGTATTTTAAGAGAGGAAGAAGTTATCAGTGTAAATATTCCTGCAGGAGTAATGGAGGGTATGCAACTTTCGATTAACGGTAAAGGGAATGCCGCACCGCGTGGGGGTGTAAACGGCGATTTGCTTGTACTAATAGAAGAAGAAGGACATCCTGAATTAATTCGTGATGAAAACGACCTAGTTTATAATTTGCTATTAACAATGCCAATGGCTGTACTGGGCGGCTCAGTCGAAGTTCCTACGGTCGATGGTAAGGTTAAGGTAAATATTGCTCCCGGAACTCAACCCGGTAAAGTTCTGCGTTTGCGCGGAAAAGGACTGCCAAGCGTGAATCGGTATGGAACAGGCGATTTGCTTGTAAACGTTGGAGTTTATATTCCTGAAAATTTGAACAGGGAAGAAAAAAGTTTGATTGAAAAACTTGAAAAATCGCCAAACGTTAAACCAAATTCATCTGCTTCGAACGATTTCTTTTCACGCTTCCGAAATATGTTCGAATAAAAAAAAACCGGGTTTTACTCCGGTTTTTTTTTTAATGTATATTTTCTTCTATCAGTTTTATTTTTTCTTCCAGCAGTTTTGCTTCTTCTTTCAAAACTTCAATTTTACGTTCCATATCTTTAATTAATCCACCACCTTTTTTCGATGTTGAAGTAAAAAAACCGATATTATTCTCGTAAGTCGAAATTTCAGATTTTAAATGTTCATATGCTTTCATAAGTTTTTCGCGTTCACGATAAAGCTTATTTTCTCCCTTCGAAGTCATATCCTTCAGGTTATTCTTGAAAGATTCAAGCCGGCGTTGCGAAGCATCGACATTCAATTTTTCAAACTGTTTATCGATGGCTGTTCGGTATTCCTTGTGAATTTTATCTTTTTCACGGAAAGGAACATGCCCAATCGCATTCCATTGCGCAATATATTCTCTCAAAGTTTGTAAAGCTTCTTCTGGGTTTTTAGTTGAATCGATAGTTCCAATATTATTTATCAGTTCTTTTTTCAGATGAAGGTTAGTAACTTCAGTTGAATGCTGGCTGTCAACGTTTTTGTTTTTTTCGTTGAAAAAATGATCACAGGCTGAAATGAAACGTTTCCAGAGTTCATCGGAGTATTTTTTTGATGCCTGACCGATATTTTTCCATTGTTTCTGGAGTTGTATAAGTTTTTCAGTAGTTTCTTTCCAGTCTTTACTGTCTTTAAGCTGTTCGGCAATCTCACACAATTCCTTTTTCTTTTCAGTATTTGCAGCTATTTCATTTCTGATTGATTTATAATAACCGGCTTTTTTCTCAAAAAACATATCACAGGCTTTACGGTAGCGTTCAAATATTTTTTGATTTATTTTTCTGGGAGCAAAACCTGTTGCCCGCCACTCTTCCTGCAAATTAAGTACTTCCTGCGTGGCTTTTTCCCAAGCTTTGCTGTTGGTTAATTTTTCGTATTCAAGAGCTTCAAGCTTTTCACAAATTACATTTTTTACTGTCTGATTTTGATCTTCGAGTTGTCTAATACTTTCAAAATGTGCTTGATGTTTTTTATTAATAACTGCAGAGGCCGCTTTAAACCTGTTCCATATTTGTTCACGCAAGTCCCGAGATACAGGTCCTGTTTCGTGCCATTCGTCATGAAGTTTTTGCAGTTCATTAAAAGCGTTTACTATGTTATTGTCTTCTGTAAGCTTTTCAGCAGCTTCACAAAGCAGTGTTTTGGTTTCAAGATTTTTTTTGAAATCGTATTCTCTTAATTCATTGTTAATTTTAATTAGATCCCAAAATGATTCCTGATAATTGTTGTATTGTTTCCAAATTGAAGTAGCTACAGTAGCAGGCACCAAACCAATAGATTTCCACTCTTTTTGAAGCTCTCTGAAACGACTTAGATGAGCAGATACATCATCATTGCTTTCAACCATTTTCTTCAATTCTTCAATAATTTCAATTTTTCGAGCGTGGTTTTTTACTTTTTCCTCCTCAAGTTGAGTAGTTAATGCTGCTTTACGGTTTCTGTAATCGTTTAATAAATTCTTGAAAATTTCTTCGGATTGGTCAATCTGTGGTGTAAACAAAACTGAATTATCATTTATTTCGTAAAATGCTTTGCGTTGGTCTTCTTGTTCTGATTTCACTTTTTTGTAAAACTGTTGCTTCAATTCTTCTACCTCATTCTTCACAACATCTATTTCTTTTTCAAGTAATACTTTTAGCACATCAACCATTTCTGATTTTGTGAGTGCATTCACTCTGTTTTTTTCGGTAGTACTATCACCTGTTTTTTCTAAATTTGTTTCTTCATAAATAAGTTTTTCTTGCGAAACCTTATCAGTTGTTTCAGTAGTATCATTGGCAATCTCTGAGTTTTCATTGGTTATATCGATGTTCAGAAGATTTTCAGGAAATTCAGTAACATCTGTAACTTCAGCTACTTCAGTATTACTAATTTCGGGCTCGTTTTTCAGTTCATTTGGATCCATTTTCTCTATATTGAGTTTTTTACTTTTTTTGTTTTTGCGGTTGTAAGCAATTATTTTTTCAAATTTGTTACTATATATCAGACACAAAAATAATGATTTTTTTTAGATATTTTAAATTTTGCTTTTTTTTGAATGTAAAAAATTGAAATTTAATCAATTTAAAGATTTTGATGTTGTTTGATAATTAAGTTATTTTAGTTTAAAAGTGAACATTAATTTGATTTTTTTTGATTGATGTTTATGGTAATAAATATCTGGTACATACTTATTCTTCTTTTCGATGAATTATATATGTATTTGCCTGTTGAGTGGGATTTAGTTGAATATCGTTAACTGAAACATGTTCAGGGCGTGTAACAATAAACTCGAGCGCATCGGCAATATCCTCAGCATTGAGTGGTACGATTCCTTTATAAACTTCTTTGGCTTTAACTGCGTCACCATGAAATCTTACAATTGAAAATTCAGTCTCGACAAGTCCCGGAGATATTGAACTTACTTTAATGCCATATTTCACCAAATCAATTCTCATACCTTTTGTTATGGCATTCACAGCATGTTTCGAAGCACAATAAACGCTCCCGTTCGGATAAACCTCGATGCCTGAAATGGACGAAATGTTTACAATATGACCGCTTTTGCGTTCTATCATACCAGGCACTATTAATTTTGATATGTAAAGCAATCCTTTGATATTAGTGTCTATCATCGATTCAAAATCTTTGAATTCAGATTCGTGGAAGGTAGCTGCTGTCGAAGCAAGTCCGGCGTTATTTATTAACAGATCTACTTTTTTATCCGATGCTGACAGTGAGTTGAAAGCTTTGTCGCACGCTGCTTTATCTCTAACATCAAAACATAATGGAACAACAATGCAATTATATTCAGTTCCGATTCTTTTTACCAAATCATCCAATTTGTCTTTTCTTCGGCCTGTAATAATCAGCTTATATCCAAGTTTTGCCAACCTTACTGCAAATGCGTACCCAAAACCCGAAGTGGTACCAGTTATAAATGCTGTTTTCATTTTTTAAATTTTTTATCAATATTTATTGGGTTTTATCGCTTATGCTTGCTTTCATTTTTCTATTCACAGCCGGACAAAATAATACTTAAAATTGTGCTTTATTTTTTGCAAAATTTGAGGTGCAAATTTCGAAAATTCTATACTGAAAAACTTCAAATTAACATAAAGCTACGATTTCAAATCAATATTATGACCCATGCGCATTTTTTTTGTTTTAATGTAAAAAACGTTGTGTTTGTTTGGCTCAATAACCAATGGAACGTTTTCTACTATTGTAAGTCCGTAAGCTTCAAGTCCGATGCGCTTAACAGGGTTATTCGTCATTAATCTGATTTTCCGTACACCCAACTCGCGTAAAATCTGTGCGCCAACTCCATAATCCCTCTCATCAGCATTAAAACCTAAATGCAAATTTGCTTCTACAGTATCGAGTCCTTCTTCCTGCAGTTTGTAAGCTTTTATTTTATTCATCAGCCCGATTCCTCTTCCTTCCTGATTCATGTAAACAATCACTCCTTTACCTTCCTTTTCGATAAGCGACATGGCTTTATGAAGTTGCTCGCCACATTCACATCGCATTGAGCCAAAAATATCGCCGGTAACACACGATGAGTGAACGCGTACAAGTACACTCTCATCTTCGTTCCATTCACCTTTAATAAGTGCAACGTGTTCCATTCCGTTTGATATTTGTTTGAATGGAATAAGTTTGAAATCGCCGTAATGAGTCGGCATATATACCTTTACTCCCTTTTCTACAAGTGATTCTGATTTCAGTCGGTACGAAATCAAATCTTTAATGGTTACAATTTTTAAATTGAATTTTTCAGCAATATCTATTAAATCGGGCAAACGAGCCATTGTACCGTCATCATTCATAATCTCGATAAGTACTGCTGCAGGATACATTCCGGCAAGGCGAGCCAGATCAATTGCTGCTTCGGTATGTCCTGCGCGGCGCAAAACACCTTTGGAGCGCGCTCTTAGTGGAAAAACGTGTCCTGGTCTGCCAAAAGTTTCTGGTTTTGATACCGGATCGGCAAGAGCGCGGAGTGTTGCTGCTCTGTCGTG
>CAYQWD010000205.1:0-5635 GCA_964420955.1 uncultured Paludibacter sp.
AATGGATTAAATCTTGCAAGCAAGATTGGATTAAGATAAGTAACTGAAATCATCTTGCCAAAGGCGAGATTAAAATCCGTTTAAAATCCGTTTAATCAGCGTAAATCAGCGTTCTATTTTCTCAAAAATCAAAAATAAATTTTTGTCATGTGCTTAGTTTAAAATCAATAAAAAAATATTGTATCGTTTTATTTCTACTTTTTTGAATTATTTTTATACATTCAAAATTCATATATAAGTATATATTTGCATTTTATTAAATCAATTTTATCTCATTAACAATTAAATTATGTACACATGAAAAAAATTACATTTTTATTATTGTCAGTGTTATTCACATTGAGCAGTTCAATAACAGCTCAAAATCTCCTGCTTGGTTGGGAAGGAAATGGCGTAACTGGAACGCTTTCAAAACCAAATGATGTAGGTTGGCTAAATACAGTTTCAGCTTCAATTCCATGGAATACGGCTAATTCAAGCGCTGGTTGCCGCTTTAGGGACTCTGGCGTTACAGGTGGTTATACAGCAGGTTCTTACACAATCGAAGGAGGAGGAACGTTAACCACAAGAATGTTAATGCTAAGATATGATAACGCAGCCTATTCTTCATCGGTTTATGCATATAAAGTTACGCTCGAAGCATGTGCAACTTATACTTTTAGTTGGGATTATGTTTGTGGCGGTAGTGGCACGCCTCCCAAAAACATTACAGTTGGTATTAGTACTACAGCAAACAGCTCCGGCCGATTAAGTTCTAAAACATTTACTACCACTAATAGCACAACGATTTTCCGCAGTGGAACTTACACTTTTACAACTGGGGCAACTGCTGGAGATTACTATATCACAATTAATGGTGAAGCTGTTTGGTATGGAATAGCAAATTTATCGTTGGTAAAAAGTAATGAGCAATCTTTAAGTGTATCAAAACAATATGCGTTTTTTGACAATTCTGCTGATGGCATAACTGAAACATTTTTAGTTCAGGGAAGTTCATTAAGTGAATCCATTAATTTAACTGCACCAACTGGTATTTCTTTAAATCCAAGTGTTATTTCTGCTGTCGATGCACAATGTGGAGTTACTGTAACGGCAACTTATAACAATTCGGTAAATATCAAAAACGGGTTAGTAAACATAACCAGCGGTACTTTTTCTAAAACAATTTTAGTAGATGCTGTAAAAAACAACCTTATCGGAAGTTGGGATGCTGATGGAAGCATTGATGCAACTGCATCAATACCAACGGCAAGTGGCTGGACCAGCACTGGAACTATTACATGGATTGCTGCAAATCAGACTACTGCAGGCACTTTGCGTTATATCGATGCACCTGCCAATTACACTTATTCAGGAATTTCGTATAAAGGAAGAATTCTTTATTTGAGGTGGGATGCAAGTAACAGTTTGAAAACTGAAGCAGTATATAGTATCCCTGTAACTTTAGAAGGTTCAAAATTTTATGAATTAAGAGGAAAAGCAGCTTTTAACTCAAACGCAACCGCCCCAACACTTAAAATAAAAGTTTGCACAACTCCTGACAATACAGGCGAAGTAATAGCCATCGATTCAATTGTTACTTCAACTGCCATGACACTTATTGATGGTTCGTTTACATTTAAATGTCCTGTCAGCGGAACTTACTATCTCAATTTTACTGCCAACACGGAATCTTTAAACGCCATAGCCGACTTGTCTGTCACACAGGTTCCGGGCATAAATGTAACTCTGAACGACGAAGCAAATCAACGTTTGAGGTTTACAAATCCGGGAGAAACTCAGCATGTAACTGTTACTACTTCGGGCTTTGCTAACGGTTTAACTGTAACTTCCGATAACCCATTATTTGAGGTTCAAACTCCAACTTTACCATCGACAGGCGGTACAGTTTCAGTAAGATTCATAGGTACAACTAAAGGCGTTTATGAAGGAAAACTTACGATTGCTTCTGAAAATCCAGCCTCGCCAATTCCTGGTTTAAAAAGAGTTTCAGGTGCCGGAACTTCACTTAGCATTGTAATGGTTGCTGATGTTGAAACAAGTATAACCAAATTGACAAATGCAAACTCGAATATTTTTATATCAGGAAACCAAATAATATCTCAATTAAATTTACCAAAAACTGCTAATGTTGAAATTACAGTTTACAACGTAAACGGAACGCTCATTACAAGCGACAGACAAAAACTGAATACAGGTGCAAATCAAATATTACTGAACACTAACATAACTAACGGAGTTTATTTCGTAAAACTTAACATCGATGGCGAAATATCAACAGTAAAGCTTGTAAAGTAAAAAACATTTATGTAAAAGAATAAGCGAAAAGCGTGTGTTTCAAAAATGAAATGCACGCTTTTTTATTAAATTAAAAAAATCGTAGAAACTTCAAAAACTTTTTAAGTTCAAACAATTATCTGACTGTATGTTTATTTTACACTGATATTAATAAAACGTTTTCAAGTCTTCGACTTTGAAAAGTTTCGATATTGAATAGATTAAATTTTGGTGTCATTTTTTCTCCTTTTTTGAACTTAATTTCTACCTTTCACCTTTAATTTGTGAGTAATTTTGACATTCAAATTATTAACAATTAATTAAAATATATCATGAAAAGAATTTACTCATTTATCGCGCTATGCATGATGTTTGTAGGGTTACAGGCTCAGATTGATGTAACTTCAACGTACTTGCAAAATGCAGGTTTTGACGAAGCTCCAACAATTTTCACAAAAGAAGCCGGCGGTAAAATCGCCAATGCCGACACCAACTTCAGGGTTACTTGGGTTAGCAACGCCACATCGCTGCCCGGATGGCGTTTTGTTGTTACAGGCTGGACTGAAACCTCTTATATTGTATCCAATGCCGTTCAAATTACTACTGCCGAATATGGATTTACATCCCTTCCAATAGGAACAACTTCCGGATTGAATAACACTACGCCTCCGGCAACTCAAAAAGATGGAGTTACAGCTACCGGCGCCAGCTTACACATGTCGGCTGGTTGGGGCGACAGAGCCATTATAAGCAAAGCAGTAGAACTCAAAGCAGGAAAGTACAGGTTATTTTATGATGCCTACAACGCAAATACTACAGCTTCAAGCACCGGAATTGTAACAAATTTTTGTGGATATACAAATGGCGTAACCAGAGTAACAGGAAACTTAAGAATGGTTCCTCAGTATGCATGGAGAACTGACTCTGTAACTTTTACTGTTTTATCCGAAGCCGACAACGATACAATTAGAATTGGCTTTACAACATCTTCAAACAGTTCGGGTAATGGAGCAAAATTATTTATTGATAATGTAAAATTGCTTTATTACGGAATTGATAAAACGGATTTGAAAGTGTTGATTGATTCGGCAACGTATATGTATAATAATCAGGGTGTTGTTGGAAGTACATCTACTGCTTATCCCGATTTGAATGCTGCAATTACAGCAGCAAAAGTTGTTTATAATAATGTTTCGGCAACTGTTGTTCAAATTGCAAAACAAGAAAACGCTCTTAAAGAAGCTATTGCCAATGTTTACGGAGCCATACTTTTACAACAAAGAGTAACCACATGGACAACTTTCCCCTACAATGCTACTACTGCCATAACAAATCCGAGCTTTGAGTCAGGTTTCACAGGCTGGACAGTTGAAGGAGCTTTCCAGACACAAACAAATACATCTTTTAATCCTTTTAGAGATGGCGCAACTTATGCTGAAAGGTGGATAACTGGAGGTGGATCGCTTTCTAATATCAGACTGCTGCAGACTGTTAAGTTTATTCCTAACGGAGTTTATAGACTCACAGCATCGGCACACGCAACCCAGCAATCGGACAACACTTTCCCGGGCGGAACTTATCTTTCAGCAAATTTAGATTTTGCCGAGATTTTTGAAAGAAAGGATTATTCAATTTTAACAACTGTAACCGACAATACTTTACAAATTGGTTTCGAAGTTTTAACAACAGGAAACTGGGTTGCAACCGACAATTACAGGCTTACCTATATAAGCGATGGAACTCCTTATATTATTACCGATCCTGAAACATTGAACTTTAGCCCCACTGCAGGTCAAAAAACAATAAACATAAAAGGTGGTAATTTAACAAATAACGTTACGCTTTCAACAAATTCGCAGTTTACACTTTCGAAAGCCAGCCTGACTGCCGCCGAAGTTATGGCTACAGAAGGCGCAAATGTAACTGTAACTTATAACGGCACAACTGATCTGACTGACACTTTAGTTATAAAAAGCGGTGCAGTGGTTAAAAAAATCCCTTTGATTGCATCGCAAACAATTAACGCTTCGGTTGCAGGGTTATTTTTCGATCAATCGTTACCAAACATATTAACATTTAATGTTAGCGGCGATGTTTATTCGAATATTACAATTTCCGCACCAACAGGAATAGAAGTTTCGCAAAACACCATAAGACCTTCCGAGGCTACTGCAAATATCGAAATTATGGCATTGTGGAATCTCACAAACAATATTCATAATAAATTCCTGTATTTACAGGCAGGCAGTAAAAAAGATTCAATTCTGATATTTGCCACTAACAACAATATGATTTCAACTTGGGATGGTGATAATGCAGAAGGAGATGCTTCTAAACTTACAAATTTTGGTTGGACACATACGCTTGCCGATGGCCTTACCGATGCAGGAGTTGTAACATTTAATAATTTTGCAGGCACAAGCGGCGTTCGTTATGTTACTGCTACAGCTGCAAATCACACTTATCGCGGAAAAACATGGAAAGGTGATAGAGTAGCCTATTTACGAGGCTGGGGAAACCCTGCAACCAATGTTTACAATTTACCAGTTACTCTCGAAGCAAACAAAACTTATCAGTTCCGAGGTGTAGCCGCGTGGCATAATAACGAATCAAATCCTACTTTTACAATCTCCGTTAACTCTGCCCGCGCAAATACTGGCGATACTCTTGGATCGCAGGCTGTGCTGTGTACAATTCGTCAAAGAGGCATGGATTATGCGTTCGACTTTAAAGCAAAATCTTCGGGTATTCATTATCTTACCATATCGAGCAATACGGTAAACGATGCGATGTGTGCTGTTGATTACCTGGCAATTTATGAAAAACCGCTAAATACAGGTACTGAAAATAAATCGGTTTCTTCGCTTAATGTTTATCCTACTATCACTTCGGGTAATGTAAATGTTGATTTTGGAGGAAAAGCCGGAACAATTAAAGTTTATGATATTGCCGGACGTATAGTAAGCTTTAAAGAAGCTAAATTCAGCATAGAATCAGTTTCGCTTCCTTCATCGGGAATCTTCCTGATGGAAGTAACAGCAGGTAATGAGACATCAACATTCAAAGTTGTGAAAATATAATAGCGCAACAACTGTTAACAATGCTCAGTTAATAAACAAAAAACCTGACAAATAATTAAAATTTGTCAGGTTTTTTTATTGTTGCTTTTCACTACTGACCGATAAAAAATAGTTTGAATTAATTTTTTTAACTTGTTAGATTCCTCACTATGTTCGGAATGACAGACAATCAATAAGTTAGGTTTTTGGAAAGAGGCAGGTTGGCGGCGAAGCCGCCAACCTGCCTCCTCCCAACCATAATCAATACAAAGCATTGTCATTCAGAGCGTAGCGAAGAA
>CAYQWD010000206.1:0-903 GCA_964420955.1 uncultured Paludibacter sp.
TCCGGACTTATTTCATTATCGGTATTAATTCCTTATTTCATAATATTGTCATTGTTCAATAATAAACTCAGGAAAAAATTTACCTTTTATATTTCAGAATTGTAAAGTGAAAAACAGTTTTTTTTATGAACAATTATTTTAAAACATTACCCTTAATTCTTTCATATTTAGTCTTTTATTATGTACTTTGATTTTTTTAATTAAACAGATAATGAGTCTTATATTTCTTTCTTTAATCATTCTTGGCGGTATTGGAGCAATAGCAGCAATTGTATTATTTTTTGTTGCAAAAAAATTTGAAGTATACGAAGATCCGCGAATCAACGAAGTGGAAGAAGCTTTGCCAGCTGCAAATTGTGGTGGTTGCGGCTTCCCTGGATGTCGTGCATTTGCCGAAGCATGTGTAAAAGCCGATAAGATGGACGGTCTTAACTGTCCTGTAGGTGGAGCGCCTACAATGGAAAAAGTAGCTTCTATTTTAGGAAGAGAAGCTGTAATAAGCGCTCCAACAGTGGCTGTAGTTCGATGTGGCGGAACCTGCGAACATCGCCCTCGCATGAACGAGTACGATGGTGTAAAGCATTGTTTCATTGCTCATAATCTTTACAGTGGCGAAACTGGTTGTTCGTGGGGATGTCTTGGCTTGGGCGATTGCGAAGTATCATGCGAATTTGATGCAATTCATGTAAATCCAGTAACAAAAATTCCGGAGGTTGACGAAGATAAATGTACTTCTTGCGGCGCTTGTGTAAAAGCTTGTCCAAAATTACTTATCGAAATTCGTAAAAAAGGTCCGAAATCACGTCGTATTTATGTAAATTGCAGAAATGAAGACAAAGGACACATTGCCCGAAAAGCTTGCGATGTAGGTTGTATTGCTTGTAGCAAGTGCGAAAAAGTTTG